>JAZRGF010000225.1:0-4888 GCA_045644005.1 Bacteroidaceae bacterium
CTAAAATTTAGCGTATTTTGTCATTCCGAACCTTGTGTGAGGAATCTCATTATACGCGGATTTAGAGATCCCTCGTCGCTACGCTCTGTCGGGATGACAGGTTCGCGATTTGATTTGGCTTATATCGAACTCACGTTAACGCAGTGAAGTGAAGTATCTAATTACGCGATTTGAGAGATTTTTCACTTCGCTCAAAATGACACGGTACGCTGTTTATCATACTGAACGCAACGCAACGCAGTGAAGTGAAGTATCTCACGCGATTTGAGAGATTTTTCGCTTCGCTCAAAATGACACGGTACGCAGTTTGTCATACTGAACGCAACACAGTGAAGTGAAGTATCTCATTCCGAGAATTGAGAGATTTTTCGCTATGCTCAAAATGACACGGTACGCTGTTTGTCATACTGAACGTAACGCAGTGAAGTGAAGTATCCCATTACGTGATTTGAGAGATTTTTCGCTTCGCTCAAAATGACAGATAATGCAAATAGAAACAAAAAAATCGTTTCCACTCTCAACGAATGGAAACGATTTTCATTCTATACAAAACAGTTCTTACTTGCTCAAATGCTCGTGCATTGCAGCAGCTGCACGGCGTCCGTCACCCATGGCAAGGATAACGGTTGCACCACCGGGAACAATGTCACCACCGGCATAGATGAACGGAATTGACGACTGCATGTTCTCATTCACAGCGATGGTGTTCTTGCGACCAAGCTCCAACCCCTCGACCGATGTAGGTACAAGCGGATTGGGCGACACACCAACAGCAACAACCGCAACATCAATGTCAATGGTCTCAATAGCACCCTCAACAGGAACAGGAGAACGGCGACCCGACGCATCGGGCTCACCAAGTTCCATCTTCTGCAGTACAATCTGCTTCACACAACCCTTCTCATCGGCAATGTACTCGATGGGGTTATGAAGTGTGAGGAACTCGACTCCTTCCTCTTTCGCGTGCTTCACCTCCTCGAGACGCGCAGGCATCTCGGCCTCGCTGCGGCGATAGATAATCATAGCACGCTCGGCACCCAAACGCAGCGCTGTGCGTACAGAGTCCATGGCTGTGTTACCGCCACCGATGACAGCAACGCGCTTGCCCATGCATATTGGAGTATCAGTCTCGGGGTTCGAAGCGTCCATAAGGTTCACACGTGTGAGATATTCGTTCGATGACATGATGTTGTTTGAGTTCTCGCCCGGGATGTTCATGAAGTTTGGCAAACCGGCACCCGATGCCACAAAGACACCCTTGAAGCCCTCGTCCTGCAACTGCGCAATAGAGATTGTCTTGCCCACAACGCAGTCCTTCACGAACTCGACGCCCATAGCGCGGAGGTTCTCAATCTCATGCTCAACAATAGCATTTGGCAAACGGAATTCGGGGATACCGTACTTTAGCACACCGCCAATCTCATGCAGCGCCTCATATACAGTAACAACATAGCCCAACTTTGCCATGTCACCGGCAAATGAAAGACCGGCAGGGCCCGAACCCACAACGGCAACCTTTATGCCGTTCGATGGCGCAACCTGTGGAGCGGGCATTTCACCACTCTCACGTGCATAGTCGGCAGCAAAGCGCTCAAGTGAACCAATGGCAACAGCCTTGTGACCCATCTTAAGGTGAATACACTTGCTCTCGCACTGCTTCTCCTGTGGGCAAACACGGCCACACACAGCCGGGAGTGAACTTGTCATCTTAAGCACCTGGGCAGCCTTGATAAACTCGCCGCGCTCGATATTCTTCACAAACGAAGGAATGTTGATGCTTACAGGGCAGCCCTCCATGCAGGCAGGCTTTGGACAGTCAAGACAACGCTGTGCCTCAACAAGCGCCATCTCCTTTGTAAAACCGGTGTTCACCTCCTCGCGCAGTTTTGTCGCACGGTAGGCAGGCTCAAGTTCGGGCATCGGACAGCGCTCAATTGCTGTACGCTCCTTTGGTTTCATCTTGTTGCGGAGCTCAACGCGCCATGCCGCATCGCGGTTTGTCAGTTCGTCACACTCGCTTGCACACTCCTCACTCTTGCCAAGTTTCTCAATCTCGTGTGCCTCCTGTGCCTTGAAAGAACCAAGACGCTGCATCATACCATCAAAATCTACCTCGTGACCATCGAACTCGGGGCCATCGACACAAACGAACTTTGTCTTTCCGCCCACTGTCACGCGGCAAGCACCGCACATACCTGTACCATCGACCATAATAGTATTCAAAGAGACAACAGTCGGAATCTCGTACTGCTTTGTGAGCTTGCACACGAACTTCATCATTATGGCAGGACCAATGGCAACGCAGTGGTCAACCTTCTCGCGCTTGATAACGCGCTCGATACCCTCGGTAACAAGGCCCTTGTCGCCATAAGATCCATCGTCGGTCATGATGATAACCTCGTCCGACACCTCGCGAACCTCCTTCTCAAGGATAATCAAATCCTTTGAACGGCCTGCAAGCACCGAGATGACGCGGTTACCCGCCTTTTTGAGTGCCGTAGCAATGGGCAACATTGGCGCAACGCCCACACCACCACCGGCACATACCACTGTACCGAAGTTCTCAATATGCGTTGCCTGGCCAAGAGGACCAACAACATCGGTGATGCAATCGCCCTCGTTGAGGTCACACAGACGGCTTGAGCTCAAGCCCACCTTCTGGATTACAAGAGTGATGATACCCTTCTCAACATCGGCATGAGCGATGGTCAACGGAATGCGCTCACCCTTCTCACCAACCCTTACAATAACAAAGTTACCGGCTCTGTATGCCTTTGCAATGAGCGGAGCCTCTACACGCAGACGGAAAACCTTTTCCGAGAACTGCTCTTTCGATACTATCCTGTACATGATATTTGTTATGGTCTGTTTTAATTATGCAGGGGCGGGACATCCCGCCCCTGCAGTTTTATTTCAAAGTCTTGCCGCGCAACGCAGTTATCTGTTATTTCCTTACCCTGTCATATCGAACGGAAGTGAGATATCTCAATTCGCGTTTTAGAGATCCCTCGTCGCTACGCTCTGTCGGGATGACACGATACACGCAACGCAGTTATCAGCGAACACCATGCCCCTGTCATATCGACCGGATGGGAGAAATATCTATTTCTTCGCAATAAATGTCATTTTGAACCAACGGTCGACGCCCGAAGGGGCTAAAGTCAACGAAGTGAAAAATCTACCTGTTCACGGCTTTAGAGATACTTCGCTACACTCAGTATGACAAACAGTGCGGTTTGAGTACCCTCGTTTATGCAGTCCTAAATGACTGTTTACAAAATTGAGCATAACGCAGTTATCACCTTTTTAGTGAATTTTAATCAATTATCTCAAAACCACAATACGGAACCAACGCCTTTGGAATGCGAATACCCTCTGGTGTCTGGTTGTTCTCGAGCAGCGCAGCCACGATACGTGGGAGTGCAAGAGCCGAACCGTTGAGTGTATGGCAAAGCTCGGTCTTCTTCTCGGCATTACGATAGCGGCACTTCAAGCGGTTAGCCTGGTAGCTGTCGAAGTTAGACACAGAAGAGACCTCAAGCCAACGCTGCTGAGCCTCTGAATAGACTTCAAAGTCGAAACAGAGAGCTGCAGTGAAGCTCATGTCGCCACCACAAAGACGCAGAATGCGGTATGGGAGCTCGAGCTTCTTCAAGAGACCCTCAACATGTTCAAGCATCTCCTTGTGCGACTCCTTGCTATGCTCGGGAGTATCAATGCGTACAATCTCGACCTTTGAAAACTCGTGCAGACGATTCAAGCCACGTACGTCCTTACCGTATGAACCGGCCTCGCGACGGAAACACTGTGTGTATGCGCAGTTCTTGATTGGGAGCTGCTTCTCGTCAAGGATAACGTCACGATAGATATTTGTCACCGGCACCTCGGCTGTCGGGATGAGATACAAGTCATCGGGACCGCAGTGGTACATCTGTCCCTCCTTATCGGGGAGCTGGCCTGTACCATAACCCGACGCTGCGTTCACAACTGTAGGAGGCATAATCTCAACATAACCCGCTGCACGAGCCTCGTCGAGGAAGAAGTTGATGAGCGCACGCTGCAACTGTGCTCCCTTGCCCTTGTATACAGGGAAACCGGCACCGGTAATCTTTACACCAAGGTCAAAGTCAATGAGGTCATACTTCTTTGCGAGTTCCCAGTGTGGGAGGGCATTCTCGGGAAGAACAGTCTCCATTCCACCGGTCTTCTCAACCACGTTATCCTCGGCAACAGCACCCTCGGGCACCTCGTCGTATGGTATGTTTGGAATGGTATAAAGCACCTGCTGCAAGCTCTCGGCAGCAGCATCCATCTTCTCCTGCAACTCTGTAGCCTTTGCCTTGAGAGTAGCGACCTCGGCCTTAACGGCGTTTGCCTCGTCGGCAGCACCACTCTTCATCAGCTGGCCAATCTTTGCAGCAAGCTGCTTGTTCTGCGCAAGAACAGTATCAAGCTCCTGCTGCGCCGCACGGCGCTCCTTATCAAGTTCAAGTACTTTCTCAATTGTCTCCTTCGCATTCTTGAAATGCTTCTTCTCAAGACCTTTCAAAACCTTCTCGGTCTCCTGTGAGATAACTTTAAGTGTAAGCATAATTCTATATTGTTTTAGTATTTTACAATGATATGTGAAATTCACCCTATAGTTTACAAAAATACAACTATTTATTAATTTTCAATAGCAAACTGAAAAAATAATACAAAAAAAGGCAACCCTTACAAAGGATTGCCTTAATTCGACTGACTTTATAATCAGTTCTTCTCTGCAAATGGAGTAACAGAAACGTAGCTCTTGTCGTTCTTGCCACGCTTGAAAGTTACAACACCGTCAACCAAAGCGTAGAGAGTGTGATCGCTACCCATACCTGTGTTTGCACCAGGATAGTGAACT
>JAZRGF010000226.1:0-2184 GCA_045644005.1 Bacteroidaceae bacterium
AAATATTGCCGGAATTGGATTGTACTGTCGCGTTTGAATAACCTCTTGCAGTCAGCGAGCCGTTCGGCATTGTGATATTACCTGCGGCATAGATACCGAAACCGGCACTCGCTGCGGTTATGGTACTGCCTTCCTGAATGAGTAAGTTACCACCATCACGGGTGTTAAATGCACCGGAGTGGTCGTCTGTTGCACTAGCAGTAATGTCCCCGCCAAGTATCATGTCACCATACGAAACAACGGCATTCGTAACGGAAGTAATCTTCATTGTTCCACCAATCAAGGTTACTTTCTTTCCGACAATACAAAAATGTTTGTTTCCTGTCGTCTCTGCAGTCAAGTTATTCGTGATGGTAATATCACCTTCCACATTTGTTGTGGCGATAGCATTGTCTCTCGCAGTTATGTGCAACGGAGCCATGCTATTGAGCGACTTGACATAAATACCTACGCCGTTGGGATTATTAATAGTCAGCGTATTGCTGCCTTGTATCTCCAAATTGTAGTCACCGCTGATGCTTTTCAGTGTCAAGTCGGTGTTCATAAACAGCACAGCATCGCCTGTTAGAACAATATTGTCGTTGTCCACTAGATTGCTTGCGTATTCTGTCCCATTGATATTTGTAGCATTCACCTTTTGTGCCAACCCCACAAATAGAATAATCAGAATAATGCTTAGAATTTTTATTCTTACAAACCCAAATGACAAGACCTTAAGATCCGATTGTTTCATAGCTATATTATTTTGGTTATTATTCATTTACGCTATTAATAAAAGTTTATATGGGGAATCTTGCAACTTTTAAACAAGACAAAAAGAAGGTTTTACGCGAGATAAAATCCCGAGACGAACAACTCTTCCTCCTTGAGAAAATAAAGAGGTAATCAGACAGATAAAAACTAACGTAATTGATTGATTTACAGGGGGGGGGTGGCCGAGAGGCTCACACGCACCTCACCCCTCGAGCAGCAGCCCAAGAGCGGAGAATAAGGGGTTGCAGTGCAGTGATTCATAGCAACAAAGTTGATTAATCGCTACGAAGATACGAAGAAGCGAGCGAAAAAACAAAGTAACTTTGATTTTTTCTCAGCGAACGCCGAGTAGCAAGCCAAAGGCAAGATACAATATAAAATCTTAAATCCGAATAATAAATGAAAAAAAATGAATAAACTGATCCGCACAAATCAAAGCAAGATAAGAAGTTGTGTAGGATTTAGTGTTTACATAAACGCCTCCCGCCCGAGCCTTGCAGTCCGGGTGGGAGGCTATGAAGTATTTTTATCTCCACAAGGACCCCTCCCAGTTCTCATGAAAACCGGACTTCCGCTTTTCATCAGAATGCGGCCGTTCGATACAATAAAGCGTTCACCTCCGCGTTTATATGGGGAGATATCTATATGTAGATGAAGAGGTCCACACAAGCGCTATACATGATGGTGGTGCTGATGCTGCTCACGGCATGCGGCTCCACGAAGGTGAACACGGCTCAGTCGCGGTTCTACCAGGCGTTTGTGACCCGATTCAACACCTACCACAACGGCCACGAGGCCTACAAGGAGGGATTGGCATCACAGGAGAAGTCGCACAAGGACAACTACATGGAGATCATTCCTCTCTTCCCCGTCAGCAAGGAGAGCACACGCAGTGCTGGAGGGGGTAGTTTCGACAAGGCGATAGAGAAGTCGCAGAAGGCGGTCAAACTGCACTCCACCAAGACCAAGCCCAAGAAGAAGGCGGGCCGTGAACTCACAGAGAAAGACAAGCAATGGTATGCCAAGAAGGAGTACAACCCCTTCCTGCATAACGCCTGGATGCTCATGGGCAAGGCGCAGTTCCAGAAGGGCGAGTTCCTGGAGGCGGCGAGCACCTTCTCCTACATTACCCGACTCTATAGCGACGAGCCCGAGATCGTGGCCGAGGCACGTATGCGCATGGCACAGTGCTATGCCGAACTGGAGTGGAACTACGAGGCCGAGAACCTGCTCGCCCAGGTGCAACGCGACACCATACCCTACCAACTGAGCGAGGAGTACGACGCCATCATGGCCTCGCACCTGCTCCGCCAAGAGCGCTTCGAGGAGGCGCTGCCCTATCTGGAGAAGGCGGTGAAGCGCTCGGGACGCACAAAGAAGCAGAAGACGCGCGAGTATTACCTCCTGGGACAGATACATAAGCATGTGGGC
>JAZRGF010000227.1:0-13515 GCA_045644005.1 Bacteroidaceae bacterium
TGAGGGAAGCAAGAACTTTGCAAAGGAGTTCATGCAGCGTCACAACATCCCCACAGCTGCTTACAAGGCTTTTACTGCAGCCGAGAAAGAGGAGGCATACCGTTTCCTTGAGGGATTGAAGGCTCCTTACGTGCTCAAGGCCGATGGTTTGTGTGCCGGTAAGGGTGTACTCATTCTTCCTACATTGGAGGAGGCAAAGAGCAGCCTCAATGAGATGCTCGACGGTATGTTCGGCGATTCATCGGCAACTGTGGTCATTGAGGAGTTCCTCGATGGTATCGAGTGCTCGGTGTTCGTGCTCACCGACGGCAAGGATTATGTAATCTTGCCCGAGGCTAAGGATTACAAGCGCATCGGTGAGGGCAATACAGGCCTCAACACCGGCGGTATGGGTTCAATCTCTCCCGTTCCTTTCGCAACAAAGGAGTGGATGAAGAAGGTCGAGGATAGAATCATCAAGCCTACAGTGGATGGTCTTGTAAAGGATAATCTTCTCTACAAGGGCTTCATCTTCTTTGGTCTTATCAACGTTGAGGGTGAGCCAATGGTAATTGAATATAATGTGCGCATGGGTGACCCCGAGACCGAGTCTGTGATGTTGCGTCTCAAGAGCGACATCGTGGAGCTCTTTGAAAAGGTGGCTGCAGGCACGCTTGCAGGTACAACAGTTGAGTTCGATGAGCGCAACGCAGTGTGCGTGATGCTTGTGTCGGGCGGTTACCCCGAGCACTATGACAAGGGCTTTGAGATGACAGGCTTTGAGGATGTGAAGGACAGTATCCTGTTCCACGCAGGTACAACCGAAAAGGATGGCAAGGTGGTTACAGCCGGTGGCCGCGTGATTGCAGCTGTCTCTTACGGTGCTACACGCGAGGAGGCGCTTGAGCGCTCTTTCCGTTCGGCTAATGCCATCAGATACGAGAAGAAATATTTCAGAGGAGATATCGGTTTTGACCTGTAAGTAAAATGCTACACGGCTCATTTTCTAATGGCAGATATACATCGACGGTACTTTTTGTGCTGTCGATGTTGGTTTTGTCTGCAGACTATTGGTTGCCGGCCTCACAGGCTGTGCTTGAGCTTCCCGCCTATCCATCATTTATGGGTGGGGCTGTGTCTCACATACTTTCAATATTCTTATATCTACTAGCAGCGCTTCTGTTATCGCGACAGACATTCTTTGACCGCGATATAAAATGGAAAGGTGCGTTCTATCTGTGGCTTGTCGCCCTTTCTACTTTTGCCAATGGAAATGCAGCGGTGGCATTTGCCGCATTGCTTTTCCTGCTCTCTTTCGTGCTGCTGCTTTTTGCCCAGAACAGTGTAGACGCGGTGGGACCTCTTTATACATCCTTCCTGCTGTTGGGCGTGATCTCTTTTGTTACGCCCTATTCGCTTTATTTATTGCCGCTTTATGTGCTGTTCTGCTCAATGACCAATATATTGTCGGTGCGCGGTGCTGCAGGTTCGTTGCTGGGCTTGCTTACTCCGTTCTGGCTGGTGATGGGAACGGCTTATGTGCTACCCGGTGTTGACGGTGTTGCTGAATCCTTCTTCGCAGGGTTGTCTTCGATATTCGATGTGGAGCTTCCCGCCTTCTCCGTGCCCGGTATATTGCTGCTCCTTTTTATACTTCTGGTATTGCTACCGGCTGTGTCGCTGTTTGTGGGCAGCTCTTCGCCTGCAAAACCACTCTTGCGACGTCGTCTGTCGTTCATTATGGTGGCAAACGTGTATATGTTGCTGCTCTGCTTTCTTGTTGGTGGTGGCGCAGCTTTTTTCTATCTCTGCCAGCTGCCTTTTGTGGCAATATTGGCTTCTTATGTGCTTGCACGCAAAGAGACCAAACTGATGAATCTCTATTTTGTTATTCTTAATGGCATAATGATTGCAGTTGCAACCTGTCCGTTATGGTTGAACAGTTGATAGATTTCTTTAAGGATTACGGCTATTGGGGCATGGGCGTGCTCTCTTTCTTGTCGGGCTCGATAATCCCGATAGCAAGTGAGGTGTTGCTGCTCTTTTTCCTCGGTATCGGAATGAATGCAATACTCCTGGTCATTGTTGCGACTATTGGCAATACAATTGGGGGTATCACATGTTATATGCTCGGTTATCTTGCCAACAAGGATACGCTCTGGAGGCTGTTCCACATTTCCGATGAAAAGATGCAGCGTGCGGATGGCTTGATTCAGAAGTATGGCTATTGGACGGCAGCTCTCTCCTTTCTGCCTGCTCTTGGCGAGGTTATATTGGTGGCGTTGGGCATTATGCGCGTCAATAAATATAAGGTAATAGCGGTAATGGCTTTGGGCAAGTTCTTGAGATATGCCTTTGTGGCAGCCTCCTTTTATGGGGTTGCCAGCCTGCTCACGTAACCCCGCGGTGTGGGCTTGGTGAAAATAAAGTTTGAGTAAATGGCCATTTTCAGTTTTGACCTTTTTGCTCAATATGATGCCGTTGCCTTTATACCCTCTTTGCCAAGCAGTTCAACAATCCTGTCAAGTTCCTCGCGAGTGGCTTTCTGTAGACCGCTTACAGGCGTTTCGCGGTCAATGGTGTATATCATAACCTCGCGTGGCGCAATCTCCTTTACAGTGGCTATCCATGGCATGACATATGAGTCGCCGGTGTTGTCCATATCCTTCCCTTCTACCTCTCCTTTAAGGAACATGGTCTGTATCACAGCCTTGCCATCAAATGCTTTCATGCGGTCGATAATGGTATTCACGTCATATTTACCGGTGGGACGGTCTATGGTGGCGATGTAGCAGCTGTCAACAGTATCCAACTTCAGGATGTTGTTGTCTACCTTTTTCAATGCTTCAAAAACAGTGTCACGTGTGATTAGGGTGGCGTTTGTAAGCACGCTGACCTTCGCAGCAGGGCATAGTCTGTTGCGCAAAGCGATGGTGTCGTCAATTATCTCTCCAAAATGGGGGTGTATTGTGGGTTCTCCGTTGCCGGCAAATGTGAGCACATCGGGCAGCAGGCCATGCTCCCTCATTTCAAGAAGTTTCTTTTCAAGCGCGGCGGCAACCTCCCGGCGTGTAGGCAATGGGCTCTTTGTCCTTCTTGTGGCATTGAGTCCGCACTCGCAATATATGCAATCAAATGTACATACCTTGCCGTCGCCGGGCAACAGGTTTATGCCTAACGAAATTCCGAGTCTACGGCTTTTTACAGGACCGAATATTGGTGATGGGTAGATGGTTGTTGACATTTTTCTTATTGATTTATAGTGTCATTTCCTATGGTCAGACAGTTGTTGTTCATGCGTTCCATATATTGCTGTATTATGGCTTGCAGCTCGCGTGTCATATCATTTTGAACATTGTTCTTGCCCACAATGTTCTCTTTCATCATTATGTCGTCACGCAGGTTGAAGAGTGATATCGGGGTGTCGCTCTCGCCATTGTAAAGCAGTATATGGTCTCCTTTGTAGTATCTGTATGTCTCGTTTGCGTAGTTTACGGCAAAACTCTCCTCGCTTGGTGTTGATATGAGGCTCTTGCCGAATGCCGTGAAGGGCCTGTCATACCCTACATATTCAAGCACTGTGGGCATGATGTCAATCTGCTGTGCTATCATGGCGCTGTCAATGCCCGGCTCGAATGGGGCTTCTCCTTGTGGCGAGAAAAAGATGACCGGTACCTCCATCTCCCCCGATGCGGTCCTGTAACGCTCTTCTATGCTGTGGTTCGTGTGGTCGGCTGTTATAACAAAAAGAGTATTGTCATACCATGGCTGTTTCTTGGCATAGCCGAAGAATTGCTGCAGGGCATGGTCGGTGTACTGCACGCACTTGAGGAAGGGATCGCCGCCAGCTGTGAATATGCTCCTGTATTCGTCGGGGATGTTGAAAGGGTGGTGCGACGTTGCTGTGAATATTGCTGTGACAAAAGGTTCTTCCATGTGGTTCATCTGCTCTGCGTAATACAGCAGGAACGGTTCGTCCCAAATGGCCCATGTGCCGTCAAAATCATCCTTCCCTTTATAGAAGGATGACGCTTCGTACTCATCCTTGCCGTGGTATTTTTCAAAGCCACTTGCCTTTGCATATGCCATAAAGCCCATAGAGCCGTTCGGCGCTCCGTGGAAGAATGCACTGTTGTATCCGTCCCTGCCAAGCTCTCCGGCAATGCTGCTGATGTCATTGAGCGATGCCGATGATGAAATGAACGGGGTCACGAACATGGGAATGCTTGAGAGTATCGACGGCATTCCGTCAATGGATTTCTTTCCGTTTCCGTAAGAACGGAGGTAGCTCTTGCTCTGTTTGATGAGGCTGTCAAGGAAAGGTGTGAGGCTGCCGCCGGGGCGTGGGTTGTAGGCGCCGATATACTCCTTTCCAAAACTCTCTACAATGAGCACTACAATGTTCTTCTTGTTTGCGGTGACATTCCTGTAGTGTTTTACAGGGGTGTATATGGAGTCGATATCGCAGGCGGGGAAATAGTTCTTTGGCATAAAGGGCTTGCGGCCGGCTGTCCTTATTATGCTGAACGGTGTGTTGAGTATGAGCGCTGCTTCGCCCGGCGTAGATACATAGGCGTTGGCATTGCTCAGGGTAATCGGGCGTACGCTCTTGCCTGCACCGCCGCGTATGCCAATGACCATTAGCGCTACAATAATCAGCAACAGTGCTGTGTGCATGGTGTAGTATCTGACAAGCGGGCATTCCTTGCACTTTTTCGCCACCGGTGTATAAAGCCTGTATAGGGCATAGATGAGCACGATGCCAATTGCAAGAAGCCACAGGTTGTTTATCGTTTCAATGCATATCACTTTGCCTATGTTGCCGTCGTTGCTGAACTCGTTGAAGATGTCCCATGTGGTTCTTCGCCCTGTGTAGCGTACGTATATGCAATCGCACAGGTTGGCAATGACTCCGGCGCTGTTCGGTATAATGAAGGCCCACTTTGTCATGCTCTGCATTGCCTTTCCCTCTTTGATATGCAAAGGAAACAGGGTTATAAGGGCGTAGAGTGCATTCATGTAGCATACGGCGGGTGTGGCAAATAGAAGATTTCCTTTAAGGAGTAACCACCATCCGTTGTCATTGCCTGCATACATCCCCTGGTTGGCGAGTATGAAAATGAGCTGGCACAGCAGTAGAATGAAGTATGATAGCAGGATATTCTGCGCTATGGCGCGGAAAAGACTTCTCTCTTTCTTCTCCTTGCCCAAGAAACAACCTTTGTATGCCTTCTTTACCTTTTCCAACATTCCAATCTTTGTCATGACGATAGCTGTTTCCCGTGGGTTATAAATTGAAAAAGTCGTTATACGTGCTTTGCAGAATGGCTTTTGCTCTCCTTATCCTGCTCTCGCTTTCCGGGGTTGGCGTTGTTGTCTCCATGTTGCCGGTGAGGTCATAGACTGTGTATCCAGTAGAGTCCATCAACGATATTCCATTGTTGTAGCAATGATATGCGAACGGATAGGTGTACTGTGGCGAGAGGATGTTGCGGCTGAACTTGAACTCGTCGCAAGGTAACTGCAATTGTGCAAGCAGGGTTGCAGCAAGGTCTGTCTGGTTGCATATGGTGCCAATGTGCTTGGCCTCCTTGATGGCGCCGCCAAGCATCATGAAGAGGATGTTGTTCCTCTCCTTGTCGGTCTGCCTTATGCCTGCCGGGTAGCCTGTGACGCTGTGGTCTGCAATGCATATTATCAGCGTGTTCTCCCACTTGTCTGTGGCTTTCATGCGCTTCACGAATTTGCCCAACTCTTCATCGGTAAATGCAAAGGAGTTCGCAACTTTGTCATTCTCTATGCGGTTGTATGGTACCTCCCATGGCTCGTGGCTGCTGAGTGTGAGGTAGGTAATATGCCAAGGCTCGGCGCCCGCTTCCATGATGGTGTCAAACAATCTGTCAAATGTTATGTCATCGCCTGCACCCCAACGGTGTGTTCTCGATTCCTCTCTTGTGAAGTGTTTGTCCGAGGTTAGCCTGTCATATCCTGTGAAGAAGAGATAGCCGTTCATGTTGGTGAACCCGATATCTCCTCCATAGAGGAATGTGTTGGAGTAACCGGCCTTTCTCAAAGCCCCGGCCAGTGAAGGCAACTTTGAACATTTGTTGGCATCTTTCATTACCGATGTCCTGGGGAATGACGGGTAACCGCTCAATATTGAGATAACTCCTCTGTCGGTGCGGAAACTGTTTGCATAGCACTCGGTAAAAAGGATACTCTCTTTGGTAAGTTCCTCAATGTTGGGTGTTATACCTTTGGCACCTCCCAAGGCTTCGACAAAGCTTGCGCTCATACCCTCGAGTATGATGGTTACTATGTTGGGGCGCGTGTTGTTCAGGAGTGTGTCGCAGAGTCTGGCATCCTGCGTGTATAGCCCGGTAAATATCTCCTCTCTTTCGTTGTCTTTGTAGAAACTATATTCATTCTTTAAATTCTCAAGGCGTGCAAGGGTGTACAGGAAACTGAAAATTGGATTTACGGCAGCATCATTCAGTGTTGTGTTGTTGCTGAAACAGGCTGCCCCTATGTTGTTTGTAGACTCCTTGGTGCCACCCCTTATGCCAAGGAACATGAATCCTCCGGCAAGTAGGTAAATGGCGCCCTTATTGGCTTTGTGAATGGCGCCGGCCTTGGATTTGTTGTCAGTGCAGCTTTCGGTCTTGCAGATGTATGAAAGCAGTCTGTATATCGCATATGTGAGTGCGGCCAGAATAATGGCCAGCATTGTTATGTGAGTGGCAGTGATGCTTGCCAATACATTGGCGGGAGAGTTGATGTATACAAGTACGGACGATGCGTCGAGTTTCTGCTCCCAATAGGGGTAAAGGGTAATGTCGGCGATGAATGCCAATGATGTGGCGAATGCTACAACGCTGTTGTATATTCTGTAGAATGTTTTTAGTGGCAGGCGCATGAATGTCTTGGCCATTGTCAGCAGCAACGGTATGGCTGTGAAATAACCGGCTACGGCAAAGTCGTGCCTGATACCATGCTGCAGGACGTCGGTGTAATCACTGAATGCAAAGCATCCGTTGCCATGGTTCAGTGCAAAGAAAATGGTTTTGTATATGATGGAAAGAAGAATGAATGCCAGATAGTATTTCAGCAAGAATACCATCCCTGATACTGCGCTCCCATGGAATGGCCGTTTTTCTATATTTTTGAAATACTTTGTCCGTTTCATTGTCTTTTTGTTATTTCCTGCCAAAATCTGCCGGAATTTCGCCCCATTTGTCGGTTTCCCATTTTATGAGGGTTGTTGTGTAGGTGTTCTCTTTCAGCCACTTCTCGGCACGGTCCACATATTTGAAAAGTTCTTCGCTCTTGCTGTCGCGCGGGAGCTTTGTCTTGCACTTCTTGCCTTTTATCCACAGGAGTGCATTGTAGCTGTCCGAGTATATCGGCAGGTCAATGCCTTTCTGCTTCAACAATGCAAGGCCATGCACTATGGCAAGGAACTCGCCTATGTTGTTGGTGCCGAACATGGGGCCGAAGTGAAAGACCTGTTCACCTGTGGCTATGTACACGCCCCGGTATTCCATCATTCCCGGGTTGCCGCTGCAGGCTGCATCCACAGCCAGTGCGTTCTTTATTATGGCTGCCGGCGGTGCGGCTGCTTTTTTGTTCTCGGCTTTTGCACCGTGACCAATATACTGTCCTGGTGATGAGGCATATGCACGCTCCGCTTCGGCAAGAGTGTCAAACGCCTTGTAAAGAGCCTGTTTTACGCCCTTTATCTGCGCTTGACACTCCTCCCAAGAGGAGTATATGCCCGGCTGGTTGCCGTTCCACACTACGTAGTGCTTCTTTTTGGCCATTGTGCAGGGTGTGGTATTACATTCTTTCGGGAACCTCAATACCAAGCAGGTTCATCGCAGTCTTGATGACCTTGCCTACATTGTCGGTGAGCAACAGACGGAATGCCTTTGTCTCCTCGTTCTCCTCGCGCAAGATGCTGAAGTCATGGTAGAACTGGTTGTACTCCCTTGCAAGCTCGTATGCATAGTTGGCAATGCCCGATGGTGAGTAGTCTGTGCCTGCCTGACGCACTACTGCAGGGAACTCGTTGAGCATTCTGATGATGTTGCACTCCTTCTCGCTGATGCTATCAGGTGCTGTGAACTCTGTCTTTGTACCTGCTTCGGCAGCCTTGCGGCCGATTGAGCGTGTACGTGCATAGGTGTACTGGATGAATGGACCGGTGTTGCCGTTGAAGTCAATAGACTCTTTGGGGTTGAAGAGCATGTTGCGGCGTGCATCGACCTTGAGCATGAAGTACTTCAGGGCGCCAAGTCCGATGATGCGGTTAATCTCTGCCTTCTCCTCGGCTGTGAGGTCATTGAGCTTGCCACCAAGTTCTTCCGATGTCTCACGGGCAGTGTTGATCATCTCGTCCATCAGATCATCGGCGTCCACAACTGTACCCTCGCGGCTCTTCATCTTGCCCTCGGGGAGCTCCACCATTCCATATGAGAAGTGTACAAGGCCCTTGCCCCATGAGAAGCCGAGCTTGTCGAGGAGCAGTGAGAGTACCTGGAAGTGGTAGTTCTGCTCGTTACCCACAACGTATACCATCTTGTCAATGGGGTAGTCGCGCAAACGCAACTGTGCGGTACCGATATCCTGTGTCATGTATACCGATGTACCGTCGCTACGCAGCAGGAGCTTCTCGTCGAGTCCGTCACCTGTGAGGTCGGCCCATACCGATTCGTCCTCGCGGCGGTAGAAGATACCCTTCTCAAGTCCGCCAAGTACAGTCTCCTTGCCAACGAGGTATGTGTCGCTCTCGTAGTATATCTTGTCAAAGTCAACGCCAAGACGCTTGTATGTCTCGTCAAAGCCTTCGTATACCCAACCGTTCATCTGCTCCCAGAGTGCGCGTACCTCCTTGTCGCCGGCCTCCCACTTCACGAGCATCTCACGTGCCTCGGCCATCAATGGCGATGCAGCCTCGGCCTCTTCCTTGGTCATGCCCTTCTCCATGAGCTCTGAAAGTTCTGCCTTGTAGTGCTTGTCAAAGGCTACATAATAGTCACCGATTAGGTGGTCGCCCTTCTTGCCGCTGCTCTCGGGAGTCTCGCCGCCTCCCCACTTCTGCCATGCAAGCATTGACTTGCAGATGTGGATACCACGGTCGTTGACAATGTTGGTCTTTACAACCTTGTTGCCGTTTGCGGCAATGATGTTTGACAATGCATAACCCAAAAGGTTGTTGCGTATGTGGCCAAGGTGGAGGGGCTTGTTGGTGTTGGGTGAGGAGTATTCAACCATCACAAGTGGCGATTCTTCGGTTACCGGTGTTGTACCCCACTTGTCGGTAGCATCAATGTGCTTCAATAACTCAACCCAGTAGCTTGGTGCAATGGCAAGGTTCAGGAAGCCCTTTACCACGTTGAATGCGCTGATGATGGGGAGGCTGTTCTTCAACTCTTCACCAATTTCCTGCGCTGTCTCCTCGGGACGCTTCTTTGAAAGTGCCAGGAATGGGAACACTACAAGGGTGAAGTCGCCCTCGAACTCCTTGCGTGTCTTCTGCAACTGTATCTTTTCTGTCTCAACTTCTGCCCCGTAAAGCTTTTTGATAGCCTGGGCAACACTCTGCACTAATGTGATTTCAAGATTCATTGTTTTATATGTTTTTTTGTTCAAATTCGCCTTTTTATACTTTGTTAAGCTATAATAATTTGCAAATATAATAAATACCGATAATTTTGCGGCCGTTTTTTGTTGGAAAAAAGGGTTGGAGTGGAATATTGGCCGATAAATGCAGAACGGTTATGTATCCGGCCTCTTTTTGTATTATATTTGCAGAATATTTATGTATAAAAGTGGCACAATGTCGTGTTGTGCCTAAAACCTCTTTTTTTATGAATAGATTACCGGTAGTTACCAAAAATCTTCTGGCTATAAATGTGCTGATGTTCTTTGCGACATTTGTGATGAAGAAGCAAGGAATAGACCTTGTGGGCATTCTTGGACTTCATTTTTTCAAGGCTGCCGACTTTGCTCCTTACCAACTTGTCACATACATGTTCATGCATGGCGGTTTCTCCCATCTTTTCTTCAATATGTTCGCCCTTTACATGTTCGGCAGTGTGCTTGAAAGAATGTGGGGGGAAAAGCGATTTATAATCTATTATCTTGTTGCCGGTGTAGGAGCCGGTCTTTTGCAGGAACTTGTGCAGTATGTCGCTTTTGTGCAGGAGGGACTGGCCGCCTATGATGCGGTAAAGACACCAACAGGAGTTGTGCCTATGGGGTTGTTTCTGAACATGTGGACAACGGTTGGCGCTTCGGGTGCAATCTATGCCATATTGCTGGGCTTCGGTATGCTGTTCCCCAATGAAAGAATGTTTGTTTTTCCGTTGCCTTTCCCAATCAAGGCGAAAATCTTCGTGGCTGTGTATGCTGTAATTGAATTGTTGCTAGGGTTTACGAACAGCGGTGACGGTATAGCGCATTTTGCCCATCTTGGCGGAATGCTGTTCGGCTTTCTGCTTATTCTCTATTGGCGAAAGAACGGCAAAATAGGAGGCCCGTATGTTTAAGGAGCTTGTCCATAAATTCCGCTTGGCCGACATTGTAATGAAATTTGTATATGTCAATGTCCTGGTCTATATAATTCTCGTTTTAATCGGGGTTTTTTCGGTGTTGTTGAACTCGCCGTCACTTGTGGCTGCAGTGAAATCATGGCTGGAGCTGCCCGCGTCGCCGGTGCTTCTTTTGCACAGGCCTTGGACGCTGTTTACATACATGTTCCTGCATGGCAGCTTCATGCATATCCTTTGGAACATGTTTGCACTCTATTTTTTTGGCCGCATTTTCCTTGACTTCTTTTCGGTAAGGCATTTCTGGTGTATCTACCTGTTGGGCGGTGTGCTCGGGGCTTTATTTTATGTGTTGGCATACAATGTGTTCCCCTATTTCCGTAATGTCCTGTATGTGTCGCATCTGGTAGGTGCTTCGGCGGCAGTGCTGGCTGTTGTAACAGCGGCTGCGGTGCGCTCTCCCGAGTACAGGATAAACCTGTTTCTCTTTGGCAGTGTCAAGCTCTCCACGTTTGCTATAGTCACAGTCTGTGTGTCGGTGCTGATGCTCTCCGGGAACAATGCCGGCGGGAACTTTGCGCATCTTGGCGGAGCGTTGGGCGGTTATCTTTTTGCTCTGTTGCTTGGTAGGGGAGTTGATGTGGCCGACATCCTGTGCCGTCCTGTCGATTGGGTCAAACACCTGATAGGCAAATTTAAGTCACCCAAACGTAAGAAAAGGAAATTCAACTATTCTCCCGGTGGAAAGCATGGTTCTGATTATGAGCATAATGCGCAGAAAAAGGCTGCGGAAGCCGAGGTGGATGCAATTCTGGAGAAAATAAAGAAAGGCGGGTATGCCTCGTTGAGCGAGGAAGAGAAAAAACGCCTTTTTGATGCTTCGTCAAAATAGCTTTCCGTTGTCGCCCCGCACTTATTTTAGCCGTTCCGCCAAACTGCCGTTGCCGGCTTTTTCTCTATTGGCATTTTGTCACTCGCTTTTGTTTTGTTTGCGTGAATTTGGTGTTTTTTCGTTTTTTTTGCTCTCTTTGTATTATAAAATAAAGAAAATGCGGGGAAAAGTGCTGTTTTTTAAATAAAAAACGCTATATTTGCGCGTTTTTCAAAGCAACAAAATAAATCACAATAAAAATTTATTAAAATGCAGAACAAAGGATTTGTAAAAGTTTTTGCAGTATTGCTGACACTTGTGTGTCTCTTTTACCTCTCTTTTTCTTTCGTGACAAGCAGTCAGAAGAACGAGGTGAACAAATGGGCAACAGAGCAGACTGCAAGTTGGGTTTCTGAGCTTCAGGATAGCGGCGTTGCCGTTACCGAAAAGGAGCAGAGTGCATATTTCGACTTCAAGAAGGAGGAGTATCTCGAAACCAACAAGGAGAAAAAAGTATGGCTGGGTATATACACACTCCAGCAGTGCCGTGAGTTGGAAATTGGTCTTGGTCTTGACCTGAAGGGTGGTCTTAGCGTTACTTTGGAGGTCTCTGTGCCAGAGTTTCTTAAGTCACTTGCAAGCGGTAACATTGACAAGGATGTGGAGGCTGCCATTGTTGCAGCGCAGAAGGCATCGGATGTCAACGGTGACCCAATCGGTGCGTTCATCGCAAACTTGCCCGAGGGTAAGACTTTGGCTTCAATCTTCGCTTCAAGCGCTTTGAAGGACAAGGTTGCGCAGAACTCTACAAACGCAGAGGTTGAGGCTGTGCTCCGTGCAGAGCTTGAGGCTGCGGTTGAAAACTCATTTAATGTGGTACGCTCGCGTGTAGACCGCTTTGGTGTGGCACAGCCTAACATCCAGAAGCTTGCCGGTGGCCAGGGCCGTATCATGGTGGAGCTTCCAGGTGTTGACAACAAGACACGTGTAATCGACCTCTTGACCCGTTCTTCAAACTTGCAGTTCTGGGAGACATATACAGACCAGGAGCTCGTGAAGGTTCTTCCAAAACTCATGCAGTTGGGCGAGGAGGTTGCAAAGAGCAAGGGTGAGACTGTAAATCCTTTGACAGGTCTTGTGGGTAACGCCGGCGGTTGCATCGTTGCTTATGTAAACCGTGAGGGTAAGGCGAAGATTGACGAGGTTCTTGCAGCAGGCAAGGCTTTGGAGAATGATCCCGCCAACCCGCGTGTAATATTGCCACGTGAGCTGCAGCTCTTCTGGGGTGCCGATTCAAAGGGTGGTGTATACACACTCTATGCAATAAAGGACAAGGATGTTGACGGCGTTGCTCCATTGCAGGGTGATGTTATCGCTGAGGCAACTGCTGCATTCCAGAACAACAAACCTTGTGTCAACATGACTATGAACGGCGTGGTTGCCCACACTTGGGCAAACTTGACCGAGGATTGCGCAAAGAGCCGTCGTCCTATCGCTGTTGTGTTGGACGGTATGGTTTATAGCGCTCCTGTACCCGAGGGCCGTATTGCAGGTGGCCACAGTGTCATCAATGGTACTTTCACCATCGAGGAGACACAGGACCTTGCAACAGTGCTTTGCTCGGGTAAGATGCTTGTTCCTATGAGGGATGTTGAGAGCAACGTGGTAGGTCCTTCTATCGGTGCTGCTTCAATCAACCAGGGTATGATTTCGTTCATCATCGCGTTCATCCTTCTTATGATTTACATGTGCGCAATCTACGGTCTGGTACCGGGTATGATTGCAAACGGCGCATTGCTTCTTAACCTCTTCTTTACATTGGGTATCCTTGCTTCGTTCCAGGCTGCGCTCACAATGTCAGGTATCGCCGGTATCGTATTGACATTGGGTATGGCTGTCGATGCAAACGTGCTTATCTATGAGCGCGCGAAAGAGGAGCTCCGTGCCGGTAAGAATGTACGTGCTGCCTTGACTGACGGTTACAAGAATGCATTCTCTGCAATCTT
The DNA here is from genome assembly GCA_045644005.1 of Bacteroidaceae bacterium. Classification (GTDB taxonomy): domain Bacteria; phylum Bacteroidota; class Bacteroidia; order Bacteroidales; family Bacteroidaceae; genus HGM04593. The sequence goes on from JAZRGF010000227.1 coordinate 13,407, forward strand.
CGACTCTAACCTCACATCTATCATCACCGGTATCATTCTCTACAACTTCGGTACAGGTCCAATCAAGGGCTTTGCCACAACTTTGATTATCGGTCTGTTGTGCTCATTC
>JAZRGF010000228.1:0-2969 GCA_045644005.1 Bacteroidaceae bacterium
AATACTTAAAAGAATGAAAAAACTGACATTTACGTTATTGGCATTCGTCGCCCTGCTCACTTTCGTGCAGTGCGACGACAACACAGTCTCTGTGGGCAGCAGCATTATTCCAAGCCAGGACATCCTTGCCATCCAGACAAAAATCTTCAATGCCACAAGCCGCACCATAATGGCCAACGACTCCATACTTGCAAACACAAACGAGGTATACCTTGGCCGTTACTCCGACGAGGAGACAGACGCCATCTTCACATCGGACTTCATAACACAGTTCGGATGCAACGAGGGCTACGGCTTCCCCGAGGAGGGCGTCATCGGCAACTCGGCGACATACACCAAGCTGCGCCTCTACTTCGAGGAGTACTATGGCGACTCACTCAACGCAATGCAGTGCGAGGTCTATGAGCTTGACTATACACTGGAGGAAGGAACACCCTACTATACCAACCTCGACCCCACCGAGTTCATCAGCCCCAACGCCGAGCCATTGGCAAAAAAGACATACAATGCCGTCGACTACACCGTGCACGACACAGTGCTGAACGGCGACAACTACTCACGCCACATTGAAATCTCCCTCCCCAACCGCATAGGCAACAACTTCATCAGCAAATACTATGAGGTGGACGAGGACAGCAACCATGTAGGTAAAAAGTATTTCGCCAACTCCGAGGCATTCATAAACAACATCTTCAAAGGCATATACGTAAAATGCACACAGGGCGACGGTACAGTGCTCCGCATCCACCGCTCACGCCTCGACATAGGCTTCAAGCGCCTCATCAAAAACGAAGACGGTACCGACTCCATCCAGGCACTCTCTGCTCCATTCTACTCGGGCAAAGAGGTGCTGCAGGTCAACAATTTCAACAATGACGACCTCACACCACTTGCAGGCGAGCAGCAACACACATACCTCAAGACCCCCGCCGGCCTGTACACCGAGGTTACACTGCCAATAGTGGATATTGTAGAGAACTGCGACACCATCAACTCGGCAAAGATATCCTTCACACGCTACAACGAGAAGGAGGACGACACCAGAAAGCCCCACGCAGCACTTCTCATGGTGCGCAAGAGCGACATGTACAAGTTCTTCCTCAAAAACAAGCTTGCCGACAGCAACACATCATTCCTCACAAGCTTCACATCAAACACAAACGAGTACACCTTCAGCAACATCGCCAACCTTGTGAAGGCATGCTACAAGGAGTATCAGGCAGGCATCGAAAGCGACCCCGAGTGGGAGGAGAAAAACCCCGACTGGAACAAGGTAGTCCTCATCCCCGTTAGCACAACCATTGTCTCCAACAAGAACATCGTAAAGATAATACACGACATCAGCATCAGCAGCGTACGCCTGCGCGGTGGCACGGAGTACGAGGTACCCATCGAGGTTGTCACAAGCAAGTTCAACAATTGAAATTGACAAGCTACAATAAAATAGCGGCTAAAGAAATCTCTTTAGCCGCATTTTTTATTCATGATGTGCGGCCGGTATGCAAACCACGCAGTAGGGACACGGCATGCCGTGTCAGTGAGGTTCGCATTTTTTCGGCTCAGTAGAAATTTAGTGTGGATAAGCATATAAATTAAAAATTCTGAAAGTAAGATATTGAGGAACGGTCGCAAAAAAACAGTGTCGGTATCGCTTTCGCTCACCATTATATTTCACGGCAGTCTCCAACCTTAATCATTCACTTGTATTTTCTTCAAGTCTTTCTTTCATGTTCTTTTGGCGGCCAAAAGAACGAAAAGCCCCGGCACACCTAAAGTCCAGTCCACCTTTTCTTTGCTCAGGAGTCGCTGGGCGACATCCCTCGGTCAAACCGGGTGCTAAAGCACACTCCTTTGGGGGGCTAAAGCTCCCGTCGTCGCAAACATTGCTCGCCCGCAATGTTGCCACTTGAACCTTTCTGTTGATTTTTGGGTGATGCGGACCTTCCTCAGTTAGTCACTCGCCAAGGCGAGCACCTAACTAGCGGGCGAACATTCACTTCCTGCAAATTCTGCTGCACTCGCTGTGGGTGTAAACAAGTTTCCGCGCGCTCGTTGGCAATAATTTTCCTCTCACTTAATCCAAAAATCATCAGGGTTCAAGTTGTGTCCTTTAACGGTGCCGGTTTTCCTTGACATTACCATTGTACGCGTCAAAGTCCACGATGTATATCAATGAATCTTCATTGCAACGGTAATTCCCCGCCAACGGCGGAAAGTTACGTGTAAGCGAGCGAAAGCCAAACTTGTTTGATGTTATACTGCGAGTGATAAAGAAATCAACAATGTTAATGCGGGTAAATTTGTTTACACACAAAGCGAGAGGAAGCAATTACAGCGAAATTAAAATGTGAGTTAATTCAATACGTCAATAAGCTATATTACAAATTTAAAATAAACAGGATTATCCACATCTTTTTGCTACTGAACCGTAATAATATAGATATTAACCCAACGTACTTTGTCATACTGAACAAAACGCAGTGCAGTGAAGTATCTCATCCAGCAATTTAAGAGATTTTTCGCTATGTTCAAAATGACAAACCACGCGCACGCTGTCATACTGAACGGAACGCAGTGCAGTGAAGTATCTAAAAAGCCACATAAATAAACCGTCGGCGGAACGCGTGTTCCACCGACGGTTTATTTATCAATTAGATTTGTTTATTCAGCTTTGGGCTTTCTGCCGCACTTTCTCTTTGGTTTCTCCTCGGCAACAGGAGCTTCAGCAACGGCTTCTGCAGCCTCGGCTGGAGCGGCAGCCTTCTTGGCAGCCTTCTTCTCCTTTGCCGCGAGCTTTGTCTTCAACTGCTCAACCTCGGCCTCCAACTGAACAATCTCAACCTCCTGGTTCTCTATCATCTGCTGCAATGCACCGAGCTCCTCGTTATCCATGTCGGGATACTGGGCACGTACGCGAGCAAGGAAGTCACCCAAGATATTCATGTAGTTTGTGAAGGCATCGTATGGTG
>JAZRGF010000229.1:0-6904 GCA_045644005.1 Bacteroidaceae bacterium
CACCTACAGTACCACCAATCTCGGTAATCACAAAGTCGAACTTCTCCTTTGTGCTGCCGCGCTTCATCTTGCGCTTGATTTCGTCTGTGATATGAGGGATAACCTGTACGGTCTTGCCAAGATAGTCGCCACGACGCTCCTTCTCAATAACCTCGCTGTATATGCGGCCGGTTGTGAAGGTGTTCCAGCGTGTAGTCTTGATATCGGTGAAACGCTCATAGTGACCAAGGTCGAGGTCGGCCTCGTGACCATCAATAGTGATATAGCACTCACCATGCTCCTGTGGGTTCAATGTACCAGGAGAAACATTGATGTACGGGTCAAATTTCTGGATTGTAACCTTGTATCCTCTCGCTTGAAGCAACTTTCCGATAGATGCCGAGATGATACCTTTGCCGAGAGACGATGCTACACCGCCGGTAACGAAGATAAATTTTGTTTCAGCCATATTTATAAATTTTTGTTTCAATTAAATAATGTCCAAAACAAACATCTTTGGACACGCAAAATTAATGCAAAGTAATTTTACATCAAAAAAAAGTATCGTTTTTTTATAAACAATAAGAGAAATTTAAAATGGTAAACGGAAAAGTAAAAACGGAAAGCTGCAAGCAAGCGAATTTTTCAATTAAGTGAGCAAAAGCCAAGTTTCACTTGAGCTTTTACAGCGAGCGAACGAAAAATCAATAAAGTTAATAGCAGAGGAAAAGTTTACTTGCCGAGCGGGAGCAGGTTCAAGCGCACGAATGCGGTTAAAGCCTAAAGTTTAATTAAACCGAGGTTGTAGCACCATTTCACCATTTCAGCTTTCACCTTTAACTCCGCTGAATATCGGCTACACTCGTTGTAAAAACATAAGCAAGCTTTGTTCTCACAAGCTTTAACCACACTACGTGTGATTGAACCTGCTTTCGCTCGCTTTGTGTGTAAGCCAGCTTCCACCCACTCGCTTACTCGCAGCTTTCACCTTTCACCTTCCTAAGCTCGCTATAGAGCCTTTGCACCGGGAGACCCATAACATTGAAGTACGAGCCATTGATACCCGTGATACCAATGTAACCAATCCACTCCTGCACTCCATATGAACCAGCCTTGTCCATTGGGCGGTACTTCTGCACGTAATATTCAATCTCCTCGTCGGTAAGCTCGGCAAACACCACATCGGACTGCGCCACAAAGCAACGTTGCTCCTCCTTGGTGGTAATTGTCACACCCGTGAACACCGAGTGCGCCTTGCCCGACATACTGCGCAGCATGCGGCGCGCATCGGCCTCATCCACAGGCTTGCCAAGCGCAGCCCCGTCGAGCCATACAATGGTGTCGGCAGTTATCACAAGCTCATCGTCCGCCATAACGGGACGATAGGCATCGGCCTTCTTCTTGCTTATATAAAGAGGAATGTCGCCACCCTGCAGTGTGGCGGGGAAAGACTCATCTACATCGGGCAACGCGCGGACAACAAAATCCACGTCAAGCCCCGCAAGCAACTCCTTGCGACGCGGCGACGCCGACGCAAGGATTATTCTGTATTTCTTTAAATTATCCAACATAGTTATAAAAGGTGAAAGGTAAAAACTACCAGCCGAACGCATTCGCTTCATCCATCCACTTCCCCTGCGCACGCATAACCTGCTCAATGACATCGCGGCCACAACCTTCGCCACCATTGATTGGAGAAATGTATTTAGAGAGTTGCTTTACCTCCACAGCAGCATCGGCTGGGCATACGGGGAGGCCCACAATCTGCATCACCTCATAGTCGGGGATGTCATCGCCCATATAAAGAATCTCCTCGGGGGCGAGTTCATACATGAGCATGAGTTCCTCCAGACAATCCTTTTTTATTGAAGCGCCGGTATATACATCGGTTATGCCAAGGCCGTTGTAACGTACTTTCACAGCCTCGGTGCGTGCACCGGTTATAATTGCAACATGGAAACCGGCTTTCACCGCAAGCTGCAGGGCATAGCCGTCCTTTATATTCACCGTGCGCATTGGTTCGCCGCTTGGAAACATTGATATTGTCTCGCGGCTGAGCACTCCATCCACATCAAAGATGAGTGCCTTTATCTTTTTAAGGTCGTAGTTTATCATAATTAGAATCATTTATTAACCCCATCAGCAACTCCGCAAACCTAACGTTACTTCTTGGGGAACATTATTAATATCCCGTTGTCGCAAACATTGCTGCAATGTCCCCTAAACAGGGGCCAATATTGCTCCCTTGTCTTAGGGGAGCTGTCCGAAGGACTGAGGGGTCTGTATAAACAAGTTTATTATCTGTTTCTCTTCATTATATAATTGCTCAACGTCTCATATATGTCGGCGAGTTCACTGTCGAGCATTGATTTGTGAGCATTCATCACGTTATTGTCGCCACGACGCGCGGGGCCTGTCTGCGCCTCGAGCGGTGTCATGCGATGCACCTTGCGGGCAGCCTCGTCAATGAGCGGCAACATGGCATCGAACGGCAAGCCGCTGCGCTGCATCAGCTCATAGGCCATGTTGTATACCGCATTGGGGAAGTTACATGCAAAAACCGCCGCCACATGGAGCGAACAGCGCTGCTCACTGGTGGCATAGACCACCCTATCGCTTATGAGACAGGTTATTTTCTCCACAACCTCCGTCACTGCGTCATCGCAACCCTCAATGAAGGTTGTGATATCCTTGAGCGACACTGGGCTGTTCTTATTCACCGTCTGCATTGGATAGAGCACACCGTAGCGTGTAGCCCCGGCCTCGCGCAGAGCATCCATGGGAACGCTTCCGGCAGTGTGCAGCAACAACGCATCAGGGTAACGGCCGACTACAGCGGCAGCCACATCGCGCAAAGCATTGTCGGGCACCGATATTATTACAACATCTGCCGCGGGCAACAATGCAAGGTCATTGGTAAATGCACACCCCACCCTGCCGCCAAGCAGCGAGGCCGACTCAACAGTGCGGCTCCACACCGCCACAGGCACATTGCCGCTCTCCTTCAAGGAGCACGCTATTGCCGTCGCCATGTTACCGGCACCTACGAGAACTATTCTCTCACTCATTCCCAAAGCCTCTTATATGCACTTTATCCCACTGCATGTTCTCCTCGTCAAACGGTTGCGTCTGGCGCGCCTTGTGGCCAAGACCCACAATTGAGAGCACCGCATAGTGCGCGGGAATGTTCAACAGGCTGCGCACATTATCCTCGGCCAGGTTACCGTCGGCATCCTTGCGCAGACGCATCTGCACCCAACAACTTCCCAAGCCATACTCCTCGGCCGCAAGCTGAAGGATGATTGTCGCAATTGAGCAATCCTCAATCCACACATCGGTCTTTGTAGTATCGCCAAGCACCACAACAGCCATCGCCGCCCCCTCGAGCAGCCCCGCACCGTGCTCCTTGCACTGCGACAGCGCCTTGAGCATAGCCTTGTCTTCGACAAGAACAAACTCCCAAGGATTTATTCTGCGTCCCGACGGCGACATCAGCACCGCCTTCATAAGGTTGCAGACCGTATCCTTATCAATCAGTTCATCGGTAAACACACGCGAAGTGCGTCTTTGCTTCAACAGCTCCAAAAAATTCTCCATACCATATTTATATTATACCGCGAAGATACATTTTAAAAGCGAAACAACAAAGCCACGCAAACAAAATGGCACGAGGGTTGTTGGAAATAGAAAGGATTCGCAACTACGCAATACCTATTAATCTCATCTTGAGCAAAGCGAAAGATCTGATTTAAGCGTCATTAAAGAGATTCCTCACACAAGGTTTGGAATGACAGTTTGCAACCAACAGACATATACCTATGGACGATTTTTTCAAAAGCAGAGCCCTCGAATACCACAGCGCCGTCAAGGCAGGCAAGACATCAACAATCCCCGCCAAGCCATTGGAGACACCCCAGGAGCTGGCCTTGGCATACACACCCGGAGTGGCAGCGCCCGCCATGGCCATCAGCCAAGAGCGTTGGAAAGCCTACCGCTACACCAACAAGGGCAACCTCGTAGCCGTCATAAGCAACGGCAGCTCACTACTGGGGCTTGGCAACCGCGGCGCATTGGCATCAAAGCCCGTGATGGAGGGAAAGGCAATGCTGTTCAAGACGTACGCCGACATTGACGCGTTCGACATTGAGATAAGCGACGAAGAACCCGAGAAGATTGTCGCCACCGTGCAGGCTCTTGCCCCCACATTCGGCGGCATAAACTTAGAGGACATCAAGGCACCCGAGTGCTTTTATATCGAAAAACGCCTGCGCGAGCTACTCGACATCCCCGTTCTGCACGACGACCAGCACGGCACAGCCGTCACCGTTGCCGCAGCCCTGCTCAACGCCTGCAAGGTCACAGGCAAGGATGTCCATAACATAAGGATTGTCATCAACGGCGCCGGTGCTGCCGCCATATCCACCGCCGGCATGCTTTTGGAAATGGGTGTGAACCCCGAACAGATTACCATGCTCGACAGTAAGGGAGTGCTCACCACCCGCCGCACAGACCTTAATGACATGAAACGCCACTTTGCCACCGACAGCGACATTACAACCCTTTCGCAGGCAATAAATGGTGCCGATGCGTTCATAGGCCTGTCAAAGGGCGACCTCTTGAGCGAAAGCGACTTGAAGTCCATGTCCCCCTCGCCAATAATCTTTGCACTTGCAAACCCGCAACCCGAAATACCGTACAACCAAGCCAGACAATGGCGTCCGGACGCAGTTGTAGCCACCGGACGCAGCGACAGCCCCAACCAGATAAACAACGTGCTCTCGTTCCCCTACCTGTTCCGCGGTGCGCTCGACACCTTGTCCACAACAATCAACGAACCCATGAAGATTGCCGCCGCAAAAGCCAAAGCAGCAATAGCGCAGCTACCGGCAAGCAAGGAAATCGAGGAGCAATATGGACGCGCGTTCACCTTTGGCACGGAGTACATACTGCCCAAGCCCGGCGACAAGCGTTTGCTCACCGAGGTCTCGGCAGCCGTGGCACGCGCCGCCATGGACAGCGGTGTGGCACGGCGCGGCATAGCATCGTTCAGCGAGTACAGGCACACCCTGCTTTCCCGTGTAGAGAGTGAGAACTTCTTTGCCCGCGAATATGTGAGGCACAAGATGGGCAACCGCACGATTGAAAAAGAGAGATAGGAAATTTCGTATCATCAATAACATACAATATCATGATAAACAAAGAACTGAGCGAAATATTGGACGCTCTCACACGCGAGAACGGCGACTCCATGCCACCATGTAAGGAACTTGAGCTGCTGGGCTTCGACCCATTCGGGCGCCTGTGCAGCATAAAGGAATGCGCTTCCTATGGCGAAAGCGACGAGGAAGATGATGACACAGACAATAGCAGCGAGGAGTACATTGACGAGGAATACGACTATGACGAAGCCGACGACCAGTACACCCTGCTCACCCAAGTCCTGCGCCTCTACAACTGCCGAAAAAAATATTTTGCATAAAAAAGCAAAAAAGCAACAAATAACATTTTTCATTTACTAACTTTGTAACCATAATCAAAATTGTCATGCCGAGCGGAGCGAAGCATCTCTGTCCAACGCGAAATTGAGATTCTCCACATACGTCCGGGATGACATTAATTTCAATAACATTAAAACACATTATAATTATGGTACAAAGCTGGTTCGAAGTAAAAGTGACATACGAGCGCCCAGGCGAAAAGGGCCTCAACACTAAAGTAAATGAGGTATACCTTGTGCAGGGCTTCACATTCACCGAGATTGAGAAGCGCATCACCAAAGAGTTGCAGCCACAGGTAACAGGCGAGTTCAACATCAACAAGATGGAGCGCACAAAGTACAACGAACTTGTCGACAGCCAGAGCGAGACTGCCGACAAATGGTTCAAGTGCAAAATCACCATGGTTACCATCGACGAGGTATCGGCAAAGGAGAAGAAGTCGTCTGTCATAATCCTTGTAAAGGCCGAGGACGTTACCAATGCCGTGAAGAACCTCAACAAGCACATGGAGGACTCCATCATGGACTACAACCTCGCATCCGTGAACGAGAGCGCTATTGTGGACATTTTCCACTATGAAGCATAACCACATAGGCGAAAGGATAACAGCACTGCGCGCCACCCTGCCACAAGGGGTGACGCTCATTGCCGTGTCAAAATACCACCCCACCGAAGCCGTGCAGGCCGCCTACGATGCCGGGCAACGCGACTTTGGCGAGAGCAAGGCACAGGATCTCACAGCCAAGCATGAACAGCTGCCAAAGGATATCAACTGGCACTTCATAGGTCATTTGCAGACCAACAAGGTAAAGTACATTGCCCCGTTCGTGCACCTCATACACAGCATCGACAGCTACAGGCTGCTGTGCGAGGTCAACCGCCAGGGAGCGAAGGCCGGCCGCAGAATACCCTGCCTGTTGCAGATACACGTAGCACAGGAGGAGACCAAGTTCGGGCTCACCCCACAGGAGTGCCGCGAGTTGCTTGCTGCAGGCGAGTGGCGCACGCTTGAGAACATTGAGCTACGCGGCATAATGTGCATGGCAAGCAACACCGATGACCAGGCGCAGATACACTCCGAGTTCGCCTGCGCAAGGCAGCTCTTCAACGAAATCAAAGAGCTCCATTTTGCCGGGAACGAGAGATTCAACATCATTTCGGCCGGCATGAGCGACGACCACCCCATTGCAATTGAGCATGGCAGCACACACATAAGGCTCGGTTCAAGCATATTTTGCGAATGACACCAAAAAACAGCAAAAAAGTTTTGCCATTTACTTTAAAATAGCTACCTTTGCACCTCGTAAAGTAATGCACACATTTTTGTGATAGCAAATAAATAATTTAATAACAACAATAACAATGAAAAAAGACATTCATCCCGCAGCTTATCGTCCGGTTGTATTCAAGGACATGTCAAATGGCGA
>JAZRGF010000230.1:0-7708 GCA_045644005.1 Bacteroidaceae bacterium
ATACGTATATTGCCGTTTTTCTCCATCCCATTACGCCCGAAACAACCAGCATGTTGGGCAGCGAAAGGGACGGACCGGCCAGAAGTAATGCCAAGGCCGGACCTTTGCCCATGCCGGAAGAGAGCAGACCCTGAACTATCGGTATCTCTGTAAGAGTACTGAAATACATGAATGCCCCGGTAACGGAGGAAAGGAAATTGGCAAGCACGCCATTTCCTCCGACTGCGTGTTGTACCCATTCGGCGGGAATCAGCCCGGGGATAGAAGTATCACCGTGCGTGGAACCAAGCAGCATTCCGGTAATGATGATACCTACTCCCATAAGCGGTATGGTCTTTTTGGCAAAGTCCCAGGATGATAAGGCCCACTCGCGATTCGCCTCTCTTTTATCGGAGAGAAGAATCAGCGATAATGCAGCCAGCGCAACCACCATGGGGGGTAGCGGCGTGAACATGGGATCAGGAATGAATCGCAGGGATGCGGCAACGGTCAAAACGACGGCTATTGCCCCGGTATACACTTTCCATGTCGGAATACGCAGGTATTCTACCATACACCAACACATGAGCAATGCTGCCACACCTACGAGGTACCAACGATAGGTATAGGCAAGAGACCATATAGAGGAACTTTGTTCACCGGGAGCAGCCCAGTTGGCAAAGATAAGGACGGCAACCATTGCAAAAAAGAGCATGGCTGTCTGCCCGAAAGAATCGGCGGCAGTTTCTGCCTGCTGTTTTTCAGATGGAGACTCTGCTTTCTGCTGTTCTTCCCGGCGGTAAATCCAAGCCATTATCATACCAATGATGACGGAAAACCCGATGGCGCAGACTGTACGGGCTATCCCCATTTCCATGCCCAGAATGCGTGCCGTCAGAATGATGGAAAGCATGCTTATGGCTGGGCCGGAATAAAGAAAGGCCATGGCCGGACCGAGACCTGCCCCTCTCTTGTAGATGCTGGTAAACAGCGGCAGAATCGTGCAGGAGCAAACCGCGAGAATGCCACCCGATATGGCTGCAACGCTATATGAAAGCCATCGCGGAGCATGGGCTCCCAGATACCTCAATACCGAATCCTTACTGATGAATACTGCAATGATTCCGGCTATGAAAAACGCAGGCAGCAGACACAGGATGACATGCTCCTGCGCATACCATTTCGCCAGATCCAGCGTAGCATGCAGCGAAGTCCGGAATGCCTGATTATTCAAGGGTAGAAAAAAGATGGCAGTATAGATGAAAACCATCCACAACAATGATTTTAGTTCTGATTTATTGTTCATGTGTCAAATGATGAGTTCGGTTATTGTTATCCACATTCCGAGAAGGAAAAGACTGCTCCCGGCAAGGATCTTCCCCCAACGCTGAAGCACCGGAAGACAACGCAGGACTCCAGCTGCCTTTTCGGCTCCTGTTACCAGCAATAGGGCGAATGCCGCTACCGGAACCGATGTTCCTAATCCAAACAGAGCTATAGCCACCCAGGCCCATGTGCCGCTTTGGATGGCAATCGGCAGAGCTGTTCCAAAAAAGAGAGCCGCACTGGGAGGGCACAAAGCCAACGCAAAGAGCAGCCCCAGCATAAAGCTGCCCCATAAGCCACTGCTTGCGAGTTTATGAGTGACTGTTTTGCCGGGGTAGCGACCGATGGAGGGGATACGGATACACTCCAGCACAACGAGGCCGGAGACGATGAGTATGGGGCCCATGTACAAAGGCAGGCTCTCCTGGAGCCAGAGTGATACGGCAGGGGCTCCTGCCAAGCCCTGGCTTATGAGCAGTCCTACTGCAACATAGGAGCAAATGCGCCCCAAAGTATAAAGCCCCGCTGCCATCAAGGCTCGATGTTGTGAGCCCACATGCCGGCTCATATAGCCGATAGCTGCCAGATTCGACGCTAACGGACAGGGTGCAATAGCAGCTGCCATTCCGGCAAGTACAAGATAAAGTATACTCATCTCGTTATATAAGCGTTAATTTGTTCTCTTACATATTGCTTGTACGCTGTTTCGTCTCGGTTCAATTCCCAGATGCGAGACAACTTTTCCCATTCCCTTCCATTTCGAATATCACGTAATATAAGGCTTTTTGTTGTAAGCCCATAGAGATTAACCTGGTCTGCATCAGCTTCTTTCTGTACAAATGCTATCCCCATCTCTATGGCAACATCCCTGGCCCATTGCTCCATGCGCCTGCATGTCGGGCAGCGTTTTCCGAAGGTGAAATACACAAGCTCTGCCGAATTATCTGCCACAACCGGTGTGGGTGTGCTTACCGGTTCAACCGGGGCTTCCTGTTGTATTTGTTTGAGCGCAGCAACAGCCAACGCGCCGAAGCCAATGAGAAGTAAAGCCGTTTTCAACCCTTTGCCCGGGGTGCTTTCCGTTTTACTTTCTTGATTTGTGGGGGATTTGCTGTTGCTATCTGCTCGTTGGCATCCGCAACCACATGAACATGTGGCGACATTCTCTTTTTCGAACTCTGTAGATGCCTGCACATGAGAAAGAGAATCCTGTATCAGCTCTCTCAGTTGTTCCACGGTCAGCACCTTTCCCTGCCGGACTATTGCTCCGTTGATAGCAATCGCAGGAGTGTTGAATATACCGGCTTCCGCTATCTCCAGCGGATTGGATATTTTCTCTATTTCGAACCTTCCCGGCAGCGTGCGTACAGCCTCTTCTGCATTACAGACTAAGGTTGTGCAACGCGTACACCCCGGACCATAGATTGTGATGTGTGTTGTTTTCATGGTTTGTGTTGTGTTCATATTTGGGCAAATCTAAAAACGAAAGTGTAAAAAGCCTTGTTTAAGTTATTTTTCGTCAGTCGACAAGGCAATTCAAGACAGTAGAAAGACAGGGAATAGCCAGACGATAATAGATGTTCTTTCCTCTTTGTTCTGCTGTGACCACCCCAGCATTCTTGAGTATATTGAGATGGCTGGAAATCGTGGATAAATCGCGCTCCGTCCCCTTGTGTAACTCGCAGACACATCGCTCTCCCGCCAACAGCATTCTGACGATATGCAAGCGAACCGGATGACCGAGAGCCTTAAAAACCGCAGATGCAGCTTCGTGCGACAGACTTATTTTTTCCGTATTGTGGCAGTTACAATTCATGGGTATCTTACTGTAAGTGTTGTGCTAAGTTCACGATTTCTGCGCGTATTTCATCGCGCACGCGGCGGTATATGTTCAGAGCCTCCGCTTCAGGCAAACCAATTGCCAATGCAGGAGGGTCATCAAAAGGAAGGTGAATGAGTTTTCCCCCGGGGTAATAGGGGCAGGCTGAAGCGGCGCGGTCGCAGACCGTCACAATCAGGTCCCATTGAATATCGCTCGGCAACTCGTCAACCGTTTTAGAAAAATGTTGGCTCATGTCCATTCCGGCCTCGGCCATAACGGCGAGCATGAGCGCATTCAAGCCATGTTTTTCTATCCCGGCAGACGCCACCTTCCACCCATCGGGGAAAAAGCACCGCCCCCAAGCCTCAGCCATCTGACTGCGGCAGGAATTACCCGTGCATAGAAACAAAACAGAGCTCATGACAAGCGATATTATACGGACGTTTTGACGAATGTCAATATGTCTTTTTTCTCTTTTTTGTTGTCATGTGCAAAAAAGAACAATAAAGTGAAAAAAATGCACTTTATGAAAGTTGTTTGTTAATTCAACGCCGCGCTTATGGCTATCGTAACTTTCAGAACTACCGATTAAGAGTGTTAATTGAATGTGGCCACATTGTGATATGAAAATTCAAATTCCACAATGTTAGGACTTGACCCTATTTTTGGGGCTTGACCCCAAAAATAAGAAAGATGCTTATTTTTGTTTCAGGATGTCTTTTTGCCTTTTTTTCTCCTGCCATCACCTGTACACGAAAAAGGCTGACTTCATACGAAGTCAGCCTTTGATACACGAGAAGAGATTCGAACTCCTGACCAACTGTGTGTAAGACAGCCGCTCTACCACTGAGCTACTCGTGCTTTTGTTTGTGGTTTGTTGTGCACTGGGTGCGCCGCAATTATAGCAGGGTTTGAAGATGATTGCAAGCTTTATTTTGTAAAAAATGCGATTTTTTTGCATTTTTTTGTAAATTTGTGCAATTTTTGGGTAAAAAAGAGGCGCAAATGGGCATTTTGCAGCCGATTTGCGCCTGAAGAGGTGATTTTTTACCCTGATTTATTTCGTGACGAGGCTGTGGCCGGTCATTTCAGCGGGCTGGGCAATGCCGAGGAGGCTGAGCAGGGTGGGGGAGATGTCTGCCAAGATACCGTCGCTCAACTTCACTTGGTCTTGGTCGGGGCCGCAGTAGATGAGGTCTACCAAGTTGGTGGTGTGAGCGGTGTTGGGGGAGCCATCAGGGTTGAGCATGTTCTCGCAGTTACCGTGGTCTGCGCAGATGAGGCAGCAGCCGCCGAGCTCAAGAATCTTGTTGACGCTCTTCTCCAGGGCTTTGTCCACGGCTTCGCAGGCGGTGATGCCGGCCTCGAGGTAGCCGGTGTGGCCCACCATGTCGGGGTTGGCAAAGTTCATGATGGCGATATCGTAGTTAGCGATGGCGTCCACAAATTTATCTGCTACCTCGCCAACGCTCATTTGGGGCTTGAGGTCGTAGGTAGCAACCTCGCGGGGGGAGGGAACCAAGATGCGGTCTTCGCCCTCGAACTGGGTTTCTACACCACCGTTGAAGAAGAAGGTAACGTGTGCGTATTTCTCCGTTTCAGCAATGCGGAGCTGTTTGAGGCCGGCAGCGGCAATTACCTCGCCGAGGATGTTGGTGAGCTGCTCTTGCTCGAACACCACGGGGGTGGGGTAGCATGCTTCGTACTCAGACATGGTGATGTAGTGTCCGTGCGGGTGGGCACCACGCTCAAAGCCGTCGAAGTCGTCGTAAATGAAAGCGCGGGAGAGCTCGCGGGCGCGGTCGGCACGGAAGTTGAAGAAGAATACAACGTCTTCGTCGCGTACGCGCTGCGTGTCTGCCTCGCAGAAGATACCGGGCTTGAGGAATTCGTCTGTCACGCCCTCGGCATAGCTCTTCTCTGCAAACTCTGCGGGGGTGCAGGTGCAAGCTTCGCCTTGGCCGAGCACGATGGAGTTCCAAGCAACTTGCACGCGGTCCCAGCGTTTGTCGCGGTCCATGGCATAGAAGCGGCCTACCACTGTGGCAATCTTAGCGCCGTAGGGGGCAATGGCCTCTTGCAGCTGGGCAAGGTAGCCGGCACCGCTCTTCGGGTCTGTATCACGGCCGTCGGTGATGGCGTGAATCATGATGTCTTTTACGCCGGCTTCGGCAGCAATCTTGACAACGCCGATGAGGTGGTCGATATGAGAGTGAACGCCGCCGTCGGAAACGAGGCCGAGCAGGTGCAGGCGGGTGCCGGCAGCCTTGGCGAATGCCTCTGTAATAACGGGATTTTTGGCAAGGGAGCCATCGTTGATGGCATTGGTAATGCGGCAGAGGTCTTGGAATACCACGCGACCTGCGCCCAAGTTAAGGTGGCCTACTTCGGAGTTGCCCATCTGGCCGTCGGGCAGGCCTACGTCTTGGCCGGATGCGCCCAGCATAGCGCGCGGGCAGGTGGCCAACAGTTTGTCGGTGAACGGGGTGTCAGCGAGCACGGTGGCGTCGCCGGTTTGCTTGGCAGCCTCAGGCCCCTGTGGGTTGCGGCCCCAACCATCGCGAATAATCAATACTACGGGTTTGTTTGCCATGTGGGCATTTTATCACGTTTTTTCCCCTTTGTGAAGTCTGAATTACATAAAACGCGCTTGCCGGCGGCACTTTGTGCGTTCTCGTATAAATTCCGATTATTTTTAGGGGGAAATTATTAAAAAAGCAGCTGATAATGGGTAATTTTGGCGTTGTGCGAGGGTGTTTTGCCGCTTGCCGTATACCGGATTCAGAGGCAAAGTTAGAGTAATGTCATATTTCTAACTTGCCAAATGAAGAGAAGTTTGCTAGAATACGATTAAAGAGTAATGATGCTCTATTAAATATATTGCATATTATGAACAAAATCGCATATTTGGCTATGTTGGCTGCACCCGCAGCTGTGGTTCCTGCTTATGCTCAGGAGGCTCCCGTTTTCTTCGAGGAAGGGATGGAGCAGTTTTCTCCTGCTGAGCAGTTCGGTTATGGTCTGTTCTTGATTTCCATGAAGTATGTGGAGCTTACTTCTTCTCCCGAGATTGAGACGAATCCTGATGCTGTGGCTGCAAAGATTGAAGAGCTTACCTTGGTTATCTACAGCCTGTACGAAATTCCTTTGAATGATCAAGACCGTGCTGAGTTGCAGGATATTCAGGCTAAGCTTCTTGTTACCGAGGAGTACAACGATGTTCAAGCTCGTGGCGCTGCTGCTGCCATGAAGATTAAGGGTGCCGATTACTACGGCTCCGAAAGACTTAAGAGCGCTATCCGCGATTTCACCATGGGCGCCATGGGTTTCCGCCGCGGTGAGTAAGTTTTTTTACTCTTTTTGAAAAGCGGGAGGTAGGTTGAATGGCCTACCTCTCATTTTTTTTTGAAAAATATAGAAAAATTCAAAATTAGGCTTGCAATTCCTACCTGATTGCTGTACATTCTTGGCAATTCATACTTATTTTATATGAAAAGAGCCATCACATTGTTGAGTATTCTTGCCGGATTAAGCAGCGCCTCCTACGCCGAAACCTTATGGGTATATGGCGTCAGCGAACATGGCGGTTGGTATGATGCCGATAAAACGGATAAAGCCACAGATCATAATAAGTGCTGGGCTGCGGTGTCTTCTAACCTGATTAACTGGTGGCAAAATCAGTACGTGGTGAAATCCCCGACATTGAACTTGAAGTATATACCCGATGAAGATGCCGTGTGGGAAAAATACCGCACTTGTGCTACCACGTCAATGGGGGATACCGCTATTGGCGTGGATTGGTGGTGGACAGGCAAAGCCTATGAGCTTTATTCTTTAACAGGTGGTGCTCCCTTTATTCAGGATGGTAAGGCGTGGTCGGCTGCGTATTATGCTTATGACGTGCCGTGGAACGACTATTCATATGACGATTACGTGAATACAGTGTCGGTTTCTGCCATTGATTTGTCCAAATATCTGTATGACGCGATGTCTGATTATGATAAACAGCGCTTGGGGTTCGGTATTAACCTTGGCGGGCAGAATGGGCATGGCATCACCTTGTGGGGGGCTGATTTCGGGGCAGATATGACGCTGCAGGCGCTATATATCACGGACTCTGATGACGTAACGGAAGGTGGCGGTGACTTTGACCTCAAGAGATTTGAGGTATATAGAGAGAATGGTGCGTATTACCTGAAAGATTATTGGTCTACCACCAACAAAATTGATTCTCTGACCGTGCTGGATGCCACCGCAACAGATGCTTGGGGGATGGAGCGTATCTATTTGACAGCCCCTGTCCCCGAGCCGTCAACGGCAACCCTCAGCTTGCTTGCGCTTGCGGGCTTGGCTGCTCGCCGTCGTCGTAAGTAAGATTCGGAAACTTCGATTGATAAATCGGAGTTTAGCGGGGTGTTTAACACGAGCGATAGCGAGTCAAATTCAAGAGCCCCGCGCATGCGGGGCGGCATATGTTAGCCCGCGGTGGAGCTGCGTCAGCAGCGGAACCGTGGGTTATAGTGATAATAAAAAGGAACCCCACCGGATGGTGGGGTGGCATAGAGGGTTGCTAGATGTCGC
>JAZRGF010000231.1:0-17698 GCA_045644005.1 Bacteroidaceae bacterium
CGTTTGTTTGATATAAAACATTGAAGGCAAATCCCGACGGGATTTGCCTTCAATGTTTTTTATTCTTCTATTGCCTTTAGATAGTTGATTACCGGGTTGGCATACATTTCGAGAATCTTGGTGCGGCAGAATGCGTCGTCGCGGTCGGTGAGGTCAATCTTCTCAATCTGCCCCTGCAGGTACATTTCGAGCTTGGCCTTGTCATCTGCTGTGTACTTGTCGGCAAAGCGTGCGTCACCGGTGAGCAGCTCATAGAAATAGTAGTTGATTGGCCAGAATTTGTAGTTCTTGTGGATGTGGCTGTCGATGATGCGTGCTACGGCAGCGGTCTTCTCGTTCTTGCCCAGTGAGCGGTCAATGGCGTCAATCTCGTTGTTGATGCAGTCGGCAATATGATAGTGGATGCCACCCTTGTAGCCGGACATGCCGGCCTTCATGTTGATGAGGTCGTCCTGTGGCGCCTTCTTCCACTCGGGGTTGTCGCGCTTCTGCTGGAACTCCTTTGCCTTGAGGTAGTCGCAAGGGTCATACTCGTATGATATTGTGGTTGGCGCAATGTTCAGCACCTTGAGCGCGTCAATGATGTCGCCACCGCTGTACATGGACATCATCTTTATGAGGCCCTCCTGTGTGCGGTCATTGCTGTCCTTGGCACGTCCCTCGCGCTGTGCAATCCAGATGGGTTGCTGGCGCTCGGTGATGGCATGGTGCATGTATGATGAGAGGCGTTTTGACGATGCCAGCATCTCGCGTATGCTTGCCGAGCGCTGCACTATGAAGCTGCGGTTCACACGTACAAGCTTCTTTATCCATGGACGGATGAGCAGATTGTCGCCGATGGCAATCTCCACGGTGTTGCCGGTGTGCTGGATAAGTACCAGGCACAGGAACGCCGAGTCCATGATGATGTCGCGGTGGTTCGATATGCAGAGCGACTTTGCAAGGTTCTCCTTGTTCTCAATCTCCATGGTAAGGCCTGTGGAGAGTTTTTCAAGAATCTGCTGCAGGAATGGGAGTACCATGTTCACCTGGAAATCGAGGTTGGTCTTGCAACCGCGTATCTTGGCTGCCACATATTCAAAAGGAATATCCTTGAACGCATATCCCATTACGGCCTGGAACTCGGGATCGGCAATGAGCTCTTCAAAGATTTGCGGAAGCTCTTCGGGGGTGTAAGGACGGATTTCGTCAAATTCTGCTGGAATCATATGATTGATTTTAAAGTGTTTTTTATGTCGGTTCACATGTGTAGCGCTGCTATTGTCGCACTATACCAGTGCAAGATACGGCAAATTATTACAATAAACAATTTTTTTCAAGAATTAGGGCTATTATTGCTTCACTTTTGTAAACATATGGACATACTGTTGCCGCTTTCAGATTTTAGATATAATTTTACAAAGTTTTAGAATTGTGGGGTTGATACTTTTTTGATGGGAAACTTAATCAATAGCTATGAAAACAATAAAGAGACTTTTTAGAAAACTTTTTGGATGGATTCCGGCAGGCGTAATCTGTCTTGTGGTATTTGTTGCCCTGTTCGGTTATCTGGGCTCAAGAATGGGTACGGCAAACATGCTGAATACCATTATGAACACTGCGCACGACCTGTTGCTCAACACGGTGTTCTATCTTATGGCAATATGTGTGCTGACCGGTGCCATTGGAAAAATATTTGTAGAGTTCGGAGTCGTGAATCTGCTCGAGAAGATTCTCCGTCCGTTGATGAAGCCTCTTTTCAACCTCCCGGGTGTGGCTTCGTTGGGTGCTGTGCTTACGTTCCTGTCGGATAACCCTGCCATTATTTCATTGGCACAGGACAAGAAGTTCGCGTCATATTTCAAGAAGTATCAGTTCATTTCGCTCAATAACTTCGGAACATCTTTCGGTATGGGTCTTCTGGTTATTGTATTTATGATTGGACAAGGCTATTTCATGGAGTCTTTCGTCGGATTCATCGGCGCCATGGTTGGTTGTATAGTCTCTACAAGACTCATGCAGTACTTTGTTGTCAAGGCATACCCCCGTTTCAAGGAAGAGAATGCGGCGGAGTTGGAGGAGGTTGAGGAAAGCAAGGAAAAACACAGCAGAAAACCTGTTTTCCTGCGTGTCCTTGATTCATTGCTCGATGGCGGACGTACCGGTGTTGAGGTTGGTATGATGATTATCCCGGGTGTACTTGTAATATCTACTCTTGTGATGGTGCTCACATTCGGTCCCGACAAGGCCGAAGGCTTTACAGGTGCGGCATATCAGGGTGTGGAGCTCTTGCCTTGGATTGGTGAAAAACTGAGCTTTGTATTTGAGTGGTTGTTCGGCTTTACCGACCCTCACCTCATTGCTTTCCCCATTACAGCCATTGGCGCTGTTGGTGCTGCTCTTGGTCTTATTCCTAACTTTGCAGCCGAGGGTTGGATTGATGGCAATGCCATTGCTGTGTTTACCGCAATTGGTATGTGCTGGAGTGGTTTCTTGAGTACTCACACCGCGATGCTCGATGCTCTGGGTTACCGCCGTCTTACCTCAAAGGATATTCTTTCCCACACAATCGGTGGCTTGGTAGCAGGTATTGCAGCCCATTGGATGTACGTGCTTGTTACATTGATTATAGCATGATATTAAAACTGAAAGGTGAAAACTGAAAACGGAAAGCTGCAGTTAAGCGAGAGCAGAGGAAAAGTTTACTTTTACTATGCCGAGCAGGAGCGGGTTCAAGCGCACGAAGTGCGGTTAAAGGTTTAAACTTAAATGTAGATAAAACATTTATTATACAATGAAAATAGGTGTCTTGACGGCGATGACCTCTGAATTCGAGCAACTTGCTGCTATGCTCGATGGGGTTGCCGAGTGTGAGAGGAATGATATACAGTATCTTGTAGGGCGCGTTGGCGAGAATGAAATCATTCTGCGCCAGTGTGGTATAGGCAAGGTTAATGCAGCGCTTGGCGCGGCACAACTCATACGTGCCTTTTCGCCCGATGCAATGGTGAGCACCGGTGTTGCCGGTGGTATTGACTGCTGCCTTGGTGTGATGGATGTGGTGGTGAGCTCGTCTATCGTATATCACGATGTGTGGTGCGGTATGGGTTGCGAATATGGCCAAGTGCAGGGTATGCCGGCTGTGTTTGCTGCCGATGAAGCTATGTGCCGTGCTGCCGAGTCGCTCAACAATGATGCCGACAACAAGACACGCATACATGCAGGTCTTATATGCACGGGTGACCAGTTTATCACTAACCGCGACGAACTTGACAAAATCAAAGGCAACTTCCCTGCCGGTCTGGCTGTTGATATGGAGTCGGCTGCCATTGCGCAGACATGCCATATCTACGGTGTGCCGTTCGTGAGTTTCCGCATAATAAGCGACACTCCGGGTGTTGACAAGCATATTGAGCAGTACGAGAATTTCTGGGGCGAGATGGCCGACCGTTCATTCGGTGTGACACGCCGCTTCCTGATGAAACTTTAACATACGCAATTATGGAAAAGATTCCAAGTTTTACAATAGACCACATTCGCCTTGAGCGTGGCATATATGTGTCGCGACAGGATAGTGTAGGCGGTGAGGTGGTGACAACGTTCGATGTGCGAATGAAGGAGCCCAACCGTGAACCAGTTCTCAGCCCAAGTGCCATACATACCATTGAGCATTTGGCTGCAACCTTTTTACGCAACCATCCTGTGTGGGCCGACAAGATAATATATTGGGGACCTATGGGATGTCTCACCGGCAATTATCTCATTGTCAAGGGTGATTTGACATCGGCCGACATCTTGCCTTTGGTTAAGGAGACATTTGCTTTTGTTGCGGCTTATGAGGGCGAGGTGCCCGGCGCTACAGCACGCGATTGCGGCAACTACCTTTTGATGAACCAGCCCGAGGCGCGTTGGGAGGCAAAAAAGTATCTGTGCGAGGTGCTTGAGAATATTGCCGATAAAAATTTGAATTATCCCGGGTAATTGATACCTTTGGGCTGTATGATAAATATGAACTTTTTAAAAAGTACAGTTATGAAAAAAATGTTAGTGGCCCTTGTGGCTGTTTTGATGTTGGCCGCTTGCGGTGAGAAGAAAGAAGTTGTAAATAACCCGGGTGATGTCTTGACATTGACTGCTAATGTCTTTGAGACAACAGCGGCAAAGATGGAGGCTGCGGAGAATGCCGATGATGTCATCAATGCAATGGAGGAGATGACAGCTACAGTAAAGTCTTATGATGAGAAGTATGGCGATATCATGGCCGAACTTGAGAATATGGATGAGGCCGAGGTAGAGGAGACCTATTCAACACAGATAGAGGCTCTCAATGCAGCGTTCGCCAACTACTATGAGGTTATGCTTGCTAAGATGGAACTGATGCAGGACCTCACTCCCGAACAGCAGGAGAAGTGGGAGCAGATTCTCTCTGCAGAGTAAAAGAGTCGCCTGTAGGACAACAAAAAAGTAAGCTTTTACAAGCTGACTTTTTTGTTGTCCTACCCGGATTCGAACCAGGACAAACAGAACCAAAACCTGTTGTGCTACCATTACACCATAGGACAATCCTTGTGTGCTCTCTTTTGAAGAGCGGTGCATGATAATCTTGGCAAGGATTATCTTTGCAAAGGTAGCTCTTTTGAGCGTAAATGCCAAATATTTTCGGTTGTTTTTGTTGGAGCTCTTGTCGCTGCGGCCTAAACGGTGAATTTGTTGACCGCGCAAATGACCTTTTCTACCTCGCTATCGCTCATCGCCGGGTGGCAGGGCAGGCTTAGGCAGCAGGCGTGTATATGCTCGGTTACGGGTAGCTGCAAGTGCGAATATTCGCGTAGTGCATCCTGCCTGTGTGGTGGAATGGGGTAGTGAATGAGTGTCTCTATTCCTTGTTCCAGCAGATGCTGTTGCAACAGTTCTCTATGTGGGGTTGTGATGGCAAAGATGTGGTATACATGGTTGCCGCAAGTGTCGGCAGCAGGCAATGCAACAAGTGGGTTTGTTATTCTGTCTATGTATTGGCAGGCAATTTCGCGGCGCCTGCTGTTGTCGGCATCAAGGTGTTGCAGTTTCACTTGCAGGGCGGCGGCCTGTATCTCGTCCAAGCGGCTGTTGACCCCCTTGTATATATTCACGTATTTCTTGTGCGATCCGTAGTTGGCTATGGCTCTGGCAGCCTCGGCAAGCTCGGTGTCATTGGTGGTGATTGCTCCTCCGTCGCCCAATGCGCCAAGGTTCTTGCCCGGGTAGAAACTGAATGCTGCTGCATCGCCAAGGTTGCCCGTGCGCTTGCCGTGGTGCATTGCACCGTGTGCCTGTGCGCTGTCCTCAACGACCTTGAGCGAGTGTCTCTTGGCTATTGCATTGACGCCGTCCATGTCGGCTACAAGGCCATAGAGGTGTACCGGCATTATTGCACGCGTGCGTTCTGTAATGAGGCTCTCGATTAGCGTGGTGTCTATGTTGCAGGTTGCAGCATGTGGCTCGCAAAGGACGGGCTTGAGCCCTGCTTCAATGATTGACAGTATGGTGGCAATGTATGTGTTTGCGGGTACAATGACCTCGTCGCCGGGTTGCATTGTACCCAGTGCGCAGTATGCCCTCAGTATTATTGTGAGCGCATCGAGTCCGTTGCCTGTGCCAATGCAGTGAGCACTGCCGCAGTATGCTGCAAAGGCATTCTCAAATGCTTCGCACTCCTTGCCGCGGATGTACCATCCCGACTGTGCAGCCCTTACAATGGCCTCGGTGAGCTGTGGCTCATATCTGTCATTGATAGTCTTGAGGTCGCAGTATCTTATCATATCGTGGGCTTTTTAAGGTCAATGGTGTATGTGTCGTACACGACGGCACGCCCGCCAAGGCGTTCCTTGTAGGCGATGAGCCCGCTGTTCAGGTAATGGCCTCCGTCCTCCACGGAGATTCCAAAATCGAAATACTCCTTGCCGGCGAAACGGTTGTTTATGAGCTCTTCGTACAGGCAGTCGAGTGCGCTCAGGCGGCGTCCCTCGGCAGTGGTTGCCGAGTATTGCATATGCACCACATTGCCTGTGATGAACAGCACTACGCCACCCAAAGTGATACCATCGTTGTCGGTTACGCTGTATAGCTTTATATTTTCGGGGAATCGCTCTTTCAGTAGTCCAATCTCCTCAATGCTATGCACAGGGACTGTGTCATATTTCTCCTGTAGCCTTTCGCCCAGGATGTTCCAGAACTCCGCGAGGTCTCCATCCTCTACAATGTGCAGGCGGTTCTTGACGCTGGCGGTGAGTTTGCGTCTGCCGCTTATTGGCTGCGGGCTTTTTAACAGGATTGCCGATGATACCTTGCGCTCTGTGAGTGTTGCGTTATTGCGGAACAGCGCATACAGGTCCTCCTCGCAGGGATAACTGTGGTATATATGTGGTGTGGGCTTGTAGATGATACTTGTTGCAATGGCGTTTTCAAGCAGATAGCTTTTCATTGCTCCAAAAAGTTCAAGGACATTGGCTGTTGTTGTGCTGCAGGGCAGCAGTATGCCGCCATATGTGAGCCCATTGTGTGAGCAGAAAAGGTTATCCTTGATGTGTGCGGGCATTATGGCGACCAACTCTTCGCCGCAGTAGAACATGAGCGAGTGGTCGGTGAAACGATGGGCGTGGTAATCCATGTATCCGCGCTTGTGCAGGAACGTGCCGTTGCGGCTGCTGTCGACAAAATTGTCCCACACGGCCTTTTTGTCCGGTGTGTACCTTGTTATCCTGTATTCGCCTCTGTGCTGTTCCATCATTTGCCGATATGTTTCAAGAACTCCTCATAGGAGTGTATATATGTCGATTCGTCATATGAGTGCGATGCCAATACAAGCAGCACGGCATCGGGGGAGAAATTCCTTATCTCGTCCCAAGTGTCGGGTGGGATGACAAGCCCTTTGTCCTTTGAGTCGAGTAGGTATGTCTGTCGGCCATTCTTGTCCTCAAGGGTAATCTCTACGCTGCCGCTCACGGCAACCACATATTCCCATGAAACCTTGTTCGAGTGCTTGCCGCGCTCCTCACCCTGTGGTACGCTGTGTATCCAATAGACACGCTGTATCTTGAATGGCACGTCGAGCCCCTCCTCAACGATAGTGAGGCTTCCACGTTTGTCGGTAAAGGTCTTTAGCTTGTCCATGTCGCTTGTTTGTCTATGACAAAAATAAGGAATTTTGCTCACCATCGCCAATTATTTGGCACAAACATTGGTTTCCTGTGATAATAAACGGAGAGAATGGGTTAAAATTGTCCGAATATCCGTGCGTTTGCAGCAACTTGCTGTGCCAGTTGCTCTACGGTAATCCCTTTTGCAACGGCAACTATGGTGTAGATGTCTGTAATGGAGTGTCTGCTTTCGTCAGTCTCAATGAATAGCTTCTCCATGGGAATGGTTTTGACGCTGTCTGGGTTGAACTTCTCGCCCAGTGATATGTAGAGCCCGGCTCTTGTGAGTTGTTCTGCCAATTGTGGCTTGCCACGGAACCCGTGAAGAACCCATGCCTGTTGCGGCTTCACCTCCTTGTGCAGTGCCAAAAGGCGGTCATATGCCTTGACGCAGTGTATGATGAGTGGTTTCTGTCGTTCTTCGGCCAGTTCTATGTGCGCCTTGAAAATCTCCTCCTGCAGTTCGGGCGTGGCCGGTGATTTGAGCATGTCGAGCCCGCATTCGCCAATGGCAATGACATTGCTCTCCTTTGCAAAGGCGGCAATGGATGCGAATACTCTTTTCCATTCCTCACCGATGTTCCATGGATGTAGGCCGATGGAGATGCTTCTGCCGGCGAGGTACGTTGTGCCGCTGTTGAATATTGTTCTGTCGGTAGGGGTGGCGTGATGGGTATGTATGTCGGTAAGTGTCATTGATGTGCTTTGCGGTTTATGGCACAGGGTCATAGCCCGAACCGCCCCAGGGATGACAACGCAATATGCGTCTTATTGCAAGGTAGAGCCCTTTGAAAGGACCATGCTTGCGCAGCGCCTCAATGGCATATTGTGAACAGGTAGGGGTGAAACGGCACGATGGAGGTGTCATTGGGGATATTGCCTTTTGGTAGAACCTTATGGGTAATATCAGTAATGTTATAAGGAATTTTCGCATGTGATACCGCCTTTTGTGAGTATGCTCTCAAGCAGCTTGCCCATCTTCTTTCTGATGAAAGCTGTGCTGTTGTGCTTGTTGTCGATGTATATGATGGCAACGGCCATCTTCTTGCCGCTCTTCTCCAGGCTTTCAATGAAAGGGTGCTTGCTTGTGCGGTAGGCCTCGCGTATGCGTCTTTTTACAAGGTTGCGGTCCACGGCATGTCGGAACCTCTTCTTTGCAACGTTTATGAGGATTGCAGCTGTGGGCTCCTGTGTCTCCACCGGCTGTTCAATGAAGACTGCACGTAGCGGAAACGATGTTACCGAAGCGCCATTGGCATATACCTGCTCAATGACCTTCTTGCTCTTGAGGTGCTCCTTCAGTGGAAAGGTGTTGCGTTGCATTGTTGTTGGCGGTTTGTTTAACAATGCAGCCCCGTCTTGGACGGGGCTGCTGTTATCTATTTACTTGTTGTTTGCAGTCAAATATGCGTCCAAGGCTGCCGGCATATTGGTTGCCGCCGCCGATGGCGCCTCAAGGTCGAGCCTCAAACCGTGCTTCTTGATGTATTCTGCAGTCACGTTGCCAAAGCATGCCACCAACTGCTCGCCCTGTTCGTAGTCGGGGACATTCTTCTTGAGCGAGTCGATACCGTGTGGGCTGAAGAAAATGAGCATGTCGAATGACTTGATGTATTCGGGTGCAATCTCTGTGCTCACGGTACGGTACATTTCGGCCTGTGAATGCTGTATGCCATATTTGTTGAACAGTACGTTCAGGTCGTCATTGTGTACGTTGGATGCAGGTACAAAGAACTTCTCGGTCTTGTACTTTGCGAACAATGGCTCAAGATCCTGAATGTGGCCATTGCCGAAGTGTACCTTTCTCTTGCGGTACTGTCCATACTTCTGGATATACAATGAGATGGTCCCCGAAAGACAGAAGTACTTCATCTCATCGGGTATAGTCAGTCTGAGCTCCTTGCACAATGTAAAGAAGTGGTCAATTGCATGACGAGAGAGGAATACGATAGCAGTGTGGTCAAGGATTGACACTTTCTGCTGTCTGAATTCCTTTGCTGTTACTCCTTCTACCTTAATGAAAGAACAAAAGTCGATCTGTACGTTATGTTTCTCCGCAATGCTGAAGTATGGAGACTTTTCTGTCGCAGGTCTGGGCTGTGACACCAGAATCTTATTTACCTTCAATGCTCTAAATTTTTATTGTTACAAAATCACCCGTTTGTAGTATGGTTTTCCACACTATTGCCATGGGTAAAAATTCAAGTGCGCAAAGGTACAAAAAAATATCTACATAAATGCATTTTTTTGCAAAAATGATTTTGTAAGCCCCCTTGATTATTGTGTATAGGTGCAGGGCGAGTGTCAAAATTGAATAAAATTCCACATATTTTAAAGGTATGCCGGGCATGAACAGAATTACCAATGCTGCCGGGGTAAGCGTGAAGCCCCACAGCTTGATGGCGAAGAAGTAGAAACTGTTCCACTCCTCGTCCATTGTTTTGGAAAACAAGATGTTGTTGACAATGGTGTGTGCACCTCTCTTTATAAGAAGGAACGCAATGAAGATGGCGGCAAGTGTGCCTGTTGTCTGCAAAGAGTTCTGTGAGGTTATGTCAACGCAGTGTGCATCTACAATAGCTGTGGCTACAATTGTTGCGTAGAAGATGAACTGGAAGTACATCAATGTGTTGCATATCCTGGTGATGTGCGTCCTGTCATTGTATGGTGTCGATTTGTTCTCGTAGTAGAAGATACATTTCGTACGTTCGAGTATGCCTGCACCATTCATTAGCAGCGCGTATGCGATGCCTACAAGATTAAGGATGAGCAACAGCTGGATGGTGTTGTCATTCGTCATGCTGTATGGCGCAAGTGTTCCGGTCATAGTGCTGCGTATTTTCTCACCTCGGCACTCCACTTTGGGGTGTCGCGTATGGCTTCAAGAGCCTCGGCCGGTGTTGTGGCAACGCTCCAAATCTTGCTGTGTATCTCACCCATGAAATGCTCTTCGACAGCCTTCTCAAGCTGTGCGATGAAGTGGTCGTAGTAACCGTTTATATTAAGGATGACAATGGGGTTCAGGTAGAGCCCCAACTGTTTCCATGTGATAATCTCGCTCAATTCCTCTATTGTGCCACAGCCGCCGGGCAACGCAATTACCGCATCGCTCAGGTTGGCCATCATCTGCTTGCGCTCATGCATGGAGCCGGTGATGTGCAGTTCTGTCAGGCCGGGATGGTGCCAGTTCTGGTCGACCATAAATTGCGGAATTACGCCAATGGCCTTGCCGCCGTTGTCAAGGGCACCGTCCTCGACCTTGCGCATTAGCCCAATGCTCCCGGCGCCGGTGACAACGGTTATTCCCTCCTTGGCAAGCAATGCGCCAAGTTCATAGGCCGTGTCGCCGTAGATTTCGGCCACCTTGTTGCTCGATGCGCAGTATATGCAGATGTTGTTTATTTCCATGTATCAGTCTGTAATCGTTGACAAAGGTAAACAATTTCTGTCGTTCTACCACAGCTTCTTATGTTTGTCTTTATCGTCGAAATGTTTTCGAGAAGTCTTTTGGCGATGAAACCTCCTACTCTCCAACATTAACGAAATCACATTCAAAAAAAACAGAATGCCTAAGATGTGAATGATATAAATAAGTTCTTTAGTGTAGCCAGCAAGCATAGTGGGATTAATGTCGCCTACTTCCATAATGACGCTCCATAAGGGTAACTGATGTATAATGAAGAGTAGCATTCCAAGATTTATTGAACTTAGCGCAGATAGCAGACAGAGGAATTTTGCGTGCGGTTTATTGCCACTTATTGTTCTTCTTATTCCTACCAAAGGAAAAAGGAAACTTTTTGCTATACCGGATAAACTGTTTTCGCGGTAAGCTTTCTTGGCATTGGACAGAAAAATTATAGAATTCATCAATAAGACAAGCACAGTTGCCAATTGTGCAATAATATTGAATACGAACAGTTTCCCAATTGCGTTGATGGTGCCTATCTTTTCAATTTGTTCTAGTAAAAAATATGTAGAAGCTAAAATGTAAGAGAGGTTAACAATGGTGATGACTGCATTCAGACTGTTTATAGCAGCAACCTTTTTCATAAATAATTTATATGATGTGTAAAAAAATGTGTATTATTGAATATAAAGAGCCAAGTATAATGCTACCCCATATGATTTTTGCTTCTCTGTACTGCTTCCTCAAAAAATCTTTTGGGCTACTCCATATGCCGGCTGCCCATTCAATTCTGTTCCCTATAAAAAATAAGACTAGAAAATAGATGTAAGCAGGAATAAGACTTTTAAATATGACTGCAGAGGGGAGTGTCACAGCAAGGAATATAATCCATGCCATTATTGGCCAATGTCGCATGTTGATAATAGGGGATACGATACCCCAGTTCAAACTTTTTCTTATAGATTCTGGAATTCTCTCCTTGTTAAATATATATTTAAAGTTGTGGCTTCTCAGTTCAAGTTCTTCGGTGTATATCTTATCCAGTTCAGGGTGGTCGTCCAGGTAGTCATTCAGCATATCTGTGATGTTGCAACTTTTGTTTATTGTGTAGGATTTAAATTCATTCTTGGCGTTGTCTAAATATAAAGCTAATGCACCCTTCGTGGGGAAATTACATTCGGCCTTTATTTTTTGAGGTTTAGCAACCATTTCCTTGAACAGTTCTAAATCTTCAAGGCTGTAGGCAATGAATATAACTTTGTTAATCAGGCTGGGATGTGTTAAAAGTGACAATTCCCATAGAGTACCATCAGTTTTGCCAATTCTAAGAATTGTCAACATGCTTCGTTCTGTCATCTCTTTGACTGCATTATGCCAAATCGTATCGGTTACATATATTCGTTTGGCTCCGTTCGGCTGAAGTATTTTGTTTGGGTCTCCTATGGCATATACAGGAAATAGATTTTTTAGGGTTTCGCAAATGCGTTTTTCTTCCTTGCTATTGTCTGTATTGAAAGGGCGCAAGTATAAACAGAATTTCTCTATATCCTTTATGTCGGAATATGTATATATAGGAGTTGTTATGCGATGTAGAATATTGTCTGCATATAAAGCAAGGACGGTTACGAAAAGGGCCATCTTTGCTCCATTATAAATAAATTGCGCGTATTGTTCTTCTTTTAATATGGTATTGAAGTCGTATGTTCCAAGTAGGTCTGCACCCCAACTGCTAAGAACGAATGGAATGGCTGTAAGCATTAAAATGAGCAGGATTGTCATCCTGTTTATCTGTTTCTGTCTATTCTTTATATGTTCATCTGTCTTATCATTAATTTTCACAACCTTGTTATATGAGTAAATCACCACGGTCAATAATGATAAACAGAGAAAGAGGAATGCGATTTCTGCTATAAGGATAGGTCGTGGTGGAACGGCAAACTCTGCAGACATGAAAATGATTATTGCTATCATCGCGAAACCCAGGTCCATTAATGAAATGGTCTTAGCATTTAAAATTTTCAGTATCCCCCATATAATAAGCAGGGCTAAACATATAATTAAGTTGTTGAGTGAGTTGTTTGGTGTTGATAGAAGTGCTGACGGAATCATACAGATTTTTTGTTTGTGTTTTTTACTTTTGAAAATATAGCGAAATGATTATTAAATGCTATCTGAGTTGTATTTTTTTTGAATATCAAGTTCCCCAATTTCCCCTGTCGAGGTTGCGGTAGCCTATGGCCTCGGCAATGTGTTGGAACTGTATGTTCTCGCTACTGTCAAGGTCGGCAATGGTGCGTGCGACCTTGAGTATGCGGTCGTAGGCACGTGCCGAAAGGTCGAACCTTGTCATGGCGGTCTTGAGCATTGCAAGGCTTGTCTCGTCGAGTACTGCATATTTCGCGATGAGTTTTGGTGTCATCTGTGCATTGCAGTAGATGCCCTTCTCGTTTTTGTATCGCCCTTCCTGTATCTTGCGGGCTGCAACAACGCGTTCGCGTATTGCTGCGCTTGGCTCGCCGGGGGCAGTCTTCGATATCTCCTCAAACGGTACGGGGGTAATTTCTATCTGCAGGTCTATGCGGTCAAGCAACGGGCCACTTATCTTGTTGAGATAGCGCTGTACCTGGCCGGGGCTGCAGGTGCAGGCCTTGGTGGGGTGGTTGTAGTAGCCGCAGGGACAGGGGTTCATTGATGCAATGAACATGACGCCGGCGGGGTATTCTACTTTGTAGTTTGCGCGTGCAACGCAAATTTTGCGGTCCTCAAGCGGTTGGCGCATCACCTCGAGCACGTCGCGGCTGAACTCGGGCAGCTCGTCAAGGAACAGCACGCCGTTGTGTGCAAGTGATATCTCGCCAGGCTTGGGGTTTGCTCCACCGCCACAAAGCGCCACCGATGAGATGGTGTGATGTGGGCTGCGGAATGGGCGCTGTGTGATGAGCGATATGCCGTCGGGCATCATTCCGCTCACCGAGTGTATCTTTGTGGTCTCAAGGCTCTCTTCGAGTGTGAGGGGTGGCAGGATGGATGGCAGGCGTTTTGCCATCATTGACTTGCCGCTGCCCGGAGGACCTACCATGATGAGATTGTGTCCGCCTGCGGCAGCTACCTCAAAGGCGCGTTTCACGCTCTCCTGTCCGCGTACCTCGCTGAAATCGAAGGGGAATGTGCTCTGCTTTGAGTAGAAATCCTTTTCAATGTCGACCCTGTATGGTGGAATCTCCTCCTTGTCGTCAAGGAACATCAGCACCTGGGCAAGGTTGTCGGCGCCATAGACGGTGATGCCGTTGACGACAGCTGCCTCTGCAGCATTGCCTGCGGGCAGGATTATGCCCTCGTATCCAAGCTCCTTGGCTTTTATTGTTATTGGCAATGCTCCTTTGATGGGTAGGATTTTGCCGTCGAGCCCAAGTTCGCCCATGATGAGATAACGGTCGAGTTTTGCGGTAGAGACAGCTTCGTCGGCTGCAAGTATGCCGATGGCAATGGGCAGGTCATAGGCCGAGCCCTCCTTCTTTATGTCGGCAGGTGCCATGTTCACGATAATCTGCTTGCTGGGAAAGCGCAGGCCATTGTGGTGGAATGCCGAGTTTATTCGTTGCTGGCTCTCCTTGACGGCATTGTCGGGCAGTCCTACAAGGTAGAACTTGATTCCTCGCAATGCATTTACCTCAATGGTGACGAGTGTTGCGTTAATGCCTTGTATGGCTGCAGCAAGAACCTTTACGAGCATATTGTATGGGTTATTTCTTGTTTTTCTTCTGGTTGTTTTTCTTGTTGTCTTTCTTCACGTTCCTTGTGTCGTGCCTGTGAGTCAGGGAGTCTATCTTTGCGGCTGTGTTGCTGTCGAGCGTGATGTCATAATCGGCAATGCGTTTGTAAGGGGTGACGATAATCGAATAGGGCAGTGAGGTGATGTTGAATGACTCAAGCACTTCGCTGGCCAAGCCTTTGATGTCCAATACATTGTCGCCGATGATGCTGTCATTGCTGATTGCGCTGCTCCAAGCGGTGGTGTCGCTGTCGAGCGATATGTTCAGGATGGCGAAATTCTCGCTTCTCACCTTCTCCTTTATGTCGCGCAGTCTCTTTATCTGTTCATGGCTGGTGCTGTCCCATGTCGCCCACAGGTTTACCAGGAGGTATCTGCCCGAGTATGTTCCAATGTTTACCTTGTTGCTGTCGATTGTGGTGTAGTTGAAGGCTGGGAACATGCGGTGCTTAACATTGCCGCTCTTCTTCTCGAGCAGCTTGCTTGTTATTGTGAAGTAGCGGTGGTCCTGCATCACGCCGCTCAGGTTTGAAATGGATTTGCGTATGTAGTCATTGTCGGGAGCCGGGATGCCTATGATGTACCGGCGGAACAGCTCTGCATTGATTTCGCTGAAAGGGTTGCTCTTTGCAAACTCTTCGATGGCCTTTTTTTGTTTTTCAAAGCTTTTCATGGCATCAAGAGTGCGCGATATGCTGTCGTGCAGTGCCTGTATGCTGTCGCCATCTACTGCCCATCCGCTTTTCAACGTAGAGTCGGGGCGCAGGGTGGCTGTTGTGCCCGGGGTGGCAAAGAGGGGGATGATTTTGCCGTCGGGTAGTGCCAGCATGAAGATGGTTGTCTCTTCAAGTGGAACCGAAATGCTGAAACAGCTGTCGTTCTTTGCCGACAATACATCCCTGTAGTCCTTGTCATTGCTCCAAAGATACACCTCGCCCTCCTTTACCCCGCAACCCTGTATGGTGTAGCAAGGTGACCCGTTCTCTTTGCAGGAGAAAAGGAGCAGGAGCAGTGCGATGAGTGTGGGCAACCTTTTCATATATCCCCGGTTGCTGTTTTATTGCTTGTTGGCGCGCTTGCGCTCAATCTCGTCAAGGATAATCTTGCGCATACGCATTGACTTTGGTGTCACCTCAAGGTATTCGTCCTCCTTGATGTACTCCAATGCCTCCTCGAGTGAGAAGATGATTGGTGGAACAATGCGTGCCTTGTCATCGCTACCGCTGGCGCGCATGTTGGTGAGCTTCTTGCTCTTTGTGACGTTGATGACAAGGTCATTCTCATGGATGTGCTCGCCTACAACCTGTCCTGCATATACATCCTCCTGTGGGCTGATGAAGAACTTGCCGCGCTCCTGGAGCTTGTCGATTGCGTAGGCAAACGCCGTGCCGCTTTCCATTACCACCAATGAACCGTTTGAACGGCGCTCAATCTCGCCCTTGAATGGCTGGTACTCCTTGAAACGGTGTGCCATGATTGCCTCGCCTGCCGATGCTGTGAGCACGTTGGTGCGCAGGCCGATGATGCCGCGTGAAGGTATGTTGAACTCAATGTTCACGCGCTCGGCCTGTGCCTCCATTGAGAGCATCTCGCCTTTGCGGCGTGTGACCATGTCAATAATTTTGCTTGAGTAGTCGGTTGGCACGTTGATTGTAAGTTCCTCAATAGGCTCGTGCTTCACGCCGTCAATCTCCTTGTAGATTACCTGTGGCTGGCCAACCTGCAGCTCATAACCCTCGCGGCGCATTGTCTCGATGAGCACCGAGAGGTGGAGCACTCCGCGGCCGAATACTGTCCATGCATCCTCCTCGGGGTCTTTCTTCACGCGCAGTGCCAGGTTCTTGTCCAACTCCTTGTCAAGGCGGTCCTGGATGTGGCGCGATGTCACGAACTTGCCCTCCTTGCCAAAGAAAGGCGAGTCGTTGATGGTGAAGAGCATGCTCATTGTAGGCTCGTCGATGGCGATTGGTGGCAAAGCCTCGGGGTTCTCGAAGGCGCAGATGGTGTCACCAATCTCAAACTTCTCCAAGCCCACAATTGCGCATATGTCACCCGATGATACGCTCTCGGTCTTGCGACGGCCAAGGCCCTCAAAGGTGTGCAACTCCTTTATCTTCATCTTGCTCTGCTCACCGTTGCGGTTCACAAGTGTGACGTTTGAACCCTCGGTGAGTGTACCGCGGTGTACGCGTCCAACGGCGATACGGCCTGTGTAGGGCGAGTAGTCGAGCGAGGTGATGAGCATCTGTGGTGTACCCTCCAGCTTCTCGGGTGCGGGTATGTGCTCAAGGATTGCGTCAAGCAGCGCTGTGAGGTCGGTTGTCTCATTGCGCCAGTCGGTGCTCATCCAGTTGTTCTTTGCACTACCATAGAGCACCGGGAAATCGAGCTGCTCCTCTGTGGCATCGAGCGAGAACATGAGGTCGAATACCATTTCATATACCTCCTCGGGGCGGCAGTTGGGCTTGTCTACCTTGTTTACAACAACAATGGGTTTGAGTCCAATCTGCAATGCTTTCTGCAATACGAAACGTGTCTGTGGCATTGGGCCTTCAAAGGCATCCACAAGCAGAATGCAGCCGTCGGCCATGTTGAGCACGCGCTCAACCTCGCCACCAAAGTCGCTGTGTCCCGGGGTGTCAATGATGTTGGTCTTTGTATCCTTGTACTGGATTGATACGTTCTTTGAAAGGATGGTTATACCTCTCTCTCGCTCCAGTTCGTTGTTGTCGAGTGTGAGCTTGTCATTATCCTGCTCCTTGAGCAGTTTGCCTGCCAACATCATTTTATCGACGAGGGTTGTCTTTCCGTGGTCTACGTGCGCAATGATTGCGATGTTACGAATATTTTGCATATATATCTTTGTTTCCTTGTTTATTGAGTAATATAGATGTTGCCCCAATTTCAATTCTCATTCGTGAATTTGTCATCCTGAACGGATGTGAAGGATCTCAATATGTTGTATAAAAGAGATACTTCGCTATGCTCAGTATGACAGAAAACGGAGGGATACAACTCTTCTTGTTTCTTTTTTTGTTTATGTCCGGTGTTGCGTGCTCTGTAGTTGTGCAGTCGCAAGCGACTGCAAAGTTACAAAAAAATAGCGAGAAAATGGCTGCTCATGGCCCCTTTGTGTGTAATTATTTGATAATAACATTGTTCTTGCATGGCCAGAAGACCTGTTCTGCAAAAAAATGCTGAAAAGTGATTGCTGTTCCGGAAAATAGTTGTACCTTTGCATCCGCGTTGGCAACATAGTGCGCCTCGGGCGCATTCATTTGTCGGCCAAAAGATATTTTTTTAACCCTTTAAAACTTCAAATTATGTATTTGGATTCAGAGAAAAAGAAAGAGATCTTTGGCACAT
>JAZRGF010000232.1:0-6358 GCA_045644005.1 Bacteroidaceae bacterium
AATCGTAGTCCGGTTCAATGCTTATGGTGAGCACGGGACCGCCATGAAGCTTGTTTACATAGGGCTGATCCAGCCAACCACCGGCGAGGTCAATGCGGAATGGAATCTTGCACTCCTGTCGCAATGCTGTTGTCGAGCGGGTGGGCAAACCTGCCTCTGGTATGCGGGTGCTCACTACAAGCTCAATACCGTTCTCCTCGCAGAAACGTTTCTTGCCCGGTGTGTAGCCGTCACTGTTTACAAAAAAGATATCGGGTTTCAGCCGTTTTACATCCTCCTCAAAGTCGAGCATGCCGCTTCCGCTGTTGATGAATGCATCTTTTACGTAGCGAATAGCCTTTACCATGTATAGACGCTCCTGCTCAGTATTTATTGTCTTGCGGTCTTTAAGCTCGCGTATTGTGGCATCTGAGCCTATACCAACGTAAAGGTCGCCGTGTGGGGCGGCTTCCTTGAAGAATGCCACGTGTCCCGAGTGGAGCATATCGTAGCAACCCGATACAAATACTTTCTTGCTCATTATCGTATGTCTGATTTAACTTTTATCAATGTAACAATGCAAAGTTATAAATATTATTCAAAAAACAAACCACAGCATGCCGTTTATTCCTTTTTTAGAAACCATTGTAGGTGTACGCAAGCGTAAATATGCTTATTTTACAACTAAGGCACTTTTGTAGTGTCCCGGCGCAGCTACACAGTGTCGCGCCGGTGGTGAGTATGTCGTCGACCAACAGAATGTGTTCGTTTTCAAGTGACAGTGGGGCGGTTACTGAAAATATATCCTTGACGTTCTCCCAACGTTCGTCGCGGTTCTTGTGTGTCTGCGTTTCGTTTGCAATGTCACGTTTGACAAGTGTTGTGTCAACCGGTATTCCGGTAATGTTGGATAGTCCCATGGCTATATATTCGCTCTGGTTATATCCTCTCTTGCGTTGTTTCTTTTTTGAAAGGGGAAGGGGCACAATGCGCGTTATGCCATCAAAGAAACCGTTGTCGTGCAGTTCCTTTGCTGCCATTTCAGCAAGGCGGGTACCCACTTCGGGCGCGTCGTTGTATTTGAGTTTATACATCAGTGCATTGTAGGGCGATCCTTTGCGGTAGTACACGAACGATGCTGCATGCTCAATATCAATCTTTCCCCAAAACGTCTGCTCAATCTCCTGCTTGTGGTGCGGCTCAATCTTTGGCAAGTGATAGAGGCAGTTGAGGCATATGTCGCGTTCCTGGCGTGACAGCGTCTCGCCACACACACAGCAGTGGCGTGGAAATATGAGGTCAATGAGGTCAGAAATCCATTTCATCGCCTTTGTATTTTATGGTTGAGATTATCAGTGCCGGTTCGTAGCCGCGGCTTGCTGCATGGCGTATTATTTTCTGCTGTGTGGCAAAGTCGTCTTTGCCTTTGAGCTCACGGCGCTTGATGTCAATGGTCTCTTGGAGTGATTGCAAGTATGTATCCTCATCAATGTTTTCCAATGCCTCTTTGATGTACACCTGTGGAAGGTGTTTCTCGCGCATGGCTGCTGTTATCTTTATTCGTCCCCAACGGTTGAACTTCACCTTGTCATTGACAAATGCACGGCAATAGCGAGCCTCGTCAATGAACTTCTCTTCGATAAGCCTTGCAATTATTTTCTCCTGTTCGCCATGTGGCACGCCCCATGCAGTGAGCTTTGCGCTCACCTCGCTAATGCAGCGCTCACACAGTGTGCAGTAGGCTGCAGCCTTATTCAGTGCTTCACCGGGGGATAGGGGCTTTTTCATGGTTTCACTGCTCTAACCATTCTGTCATTCTCGGCAAAGTCCTTGCGTAGTTCAATGCTTCTGTAGCCTAATGACTCCAACATCTCAATAGTCTCCTTGCCGTGGGCGCGGTTTATCTCAAAATAGAGACGGCCGTCGGTTTTTAAAAGTGTCAAGCCTTTTTCAGCTATTGCGCGGTAGAACAGGAGCGGGTCGCTGTCGGGCACGAACAGGGCAGTGTGCGGCTCCCAGAGGAGCACGTTGCTGTGCATTGCAGTCTTTTCGTTCTCTTTGATATAAGGTGGGTTGCTCACAATTATATCGAACTGCTTGCCAGTGGGTTGGTGTATCAAAATATCTACCTCTTCAAATACAACATCACAACCGTTAGCTTTGCTGTTCTCTGTTGCAACGGCAAGCGCATCGGGCGAAATGTCCCATGCTGTTACTTTGCTCTGTGGCATTTTGTGTGCAAGGCTCACTGCTATGCAGCCGCTGCCTGTGCCAATATCCAGTATGCGCTCCTTGCCAGCGGCTTCGCTTGTAATCCACTCCACAAGCTCGCTTGTCTCGGGGCGCGGAATGAGTGTAGCCGGGGTAACCTTGAACCTCAGGTCGCAAAAGTCGCTGTAACCGAGAATATATTGTATCGGCTCCTGCTTTTTCAGTCGCTCAATGGCATTGTCAAGCAGGGTTTGCTGTTCGGTGGTGAGAGTGATATCATCCTTCAGATAGAACGCTATTTGCGACACGCCAAGCAACTCGGTGGCAATGATGCGAGTGAGGGCTGATACTTCACCGTCGGAGTAACTGTCGGTGAGTGTTCCATGTATATGCTTGGCGATTGCTTTCATTGTTGTTTAGCCGTTTATGGCGTTGAATAGTTTTTCCCACTCACTACAAAGTGCCTCTATTGATGGGAAAACAAGGTTTGCACCGGCTTGGCTCAATACTTCATCCTTCAATGGGCCTGTATTGGCTGCAACGGTGAAAAGGCCGGCTGCAACGCCTGCTGTTACGCCAAGGGGTGCATTCTCCACCACGATAACCGCATTGGGTGCAAAGCCGCCGCGTTCCAAAGCCAAAAGATAAGGGTCGGGGTAGGGTTTGCCACGCTTTACATGGAAACTACTGATGACATGACCTTCTGCAAACAGTCCCGGAAAGTTGCTCTGTATGCGGTCGAGCAGTGTGGGTGTGCCGCTGCCTGTTACAATCATTGGGGTGAGCCCACAAGCCTTTACCTTCTGCACCAGTTCGAGCGCGAACGGCATTCGTGGTGTGGGTGGGTAGGTATCGAAAATGGCGCATTTTGCCTTGCACAGCTCATCGATGAGCTCCTCGGTTGCAGGCTTGCCGAACTGGGCGAGGCTGGCGGTGTTGATGGTGTCGGCACCAGTGCGGCCTTCGTTCATGTATACATCCTCGCACGAGAAGTTGAAACCGGCATCGGTCATCACGCGCGACCAGGCATCGGCATGGTAGGGCATGGAGTCGAACAGCACGCCGTCCATGTCGAACAATACAGCACGCAACTGCAAGGCCTTGTGGCCTTGCAGTTGCTTATAGTTTTCAATAGCTTTTATGTAATCCATTAAAGACTGTTTAGTTTTTCAGTTTTCCGTTTTGACCTTTCACCTTTTCTTATTACAGTCTTGCGCGGATTGCCTTGCTCTCCTCCTCGTAACCGGGTTTGTCGAGCAATGCGAACATGTTCTTTTTGTATGCCTCTACACCCGCCTGGTTGAATGGGTTCACACCATGTACATAACCGCTGATACCGCAACCGATTTCAAAGAAGTAGAGCAACTGGCCAATGTAGTATGCGTTGAGCTCGGGGATTGAGATGCGGATGTTGGGCACGCCACCATCTACGTGTGCGAGCTGTGTACCGAGCTCGGCCATCTTGTTCACCTCGTCGACGTGCTTGCCTGCGAGGAAGTTGAGACCGTCGAGGTTCTCCTCGTCGCTTGGAACGGTGAGCGAGCAGTTTGGTTTCTCGATAGAGAGTACAGTCTCGAAGATAGTACGCTCACCCTCCTGAATCCACTGACCCATTGAGTGGAGGTCTGTAGTGAAGTCAACCGATGCAGGGAAGATACCCTTGTTCTCCTTGCCCTCGCTCTCGCCGTAGAGCTGCTTCCACCACTCTGATGTGAAGTGGAGTTTTGGCTGGTAGTTTACGAGGATTTCAATCTTCTTGCCGTCGGCATAAAGTGCGTTACGTGTAGCTGCGTACATTGCTGCGATGTTCTCCTCGAATGGAACCTCGGGAGCGCAGTTCTTCTCCATGTCCTGTGCACCGTTTACAAGTGCCTCGATGTCGAAGCCTGCAACAGCAATTGGCAACAGGCCTACAGGAGTGAGGACTGAGAAACGGCCACCAACGTTGTCGGGGATGATGAAGCTCTTGTAACCCTCCTTGTTTGCTGTGATGCGTGCTGCGCCCTTTACTGCATCGGTGATGGCAACGATTACCTTGCTTGCCATCTCCTTACCGCGCTGGTCCTCGCACTGCTTCTTCAAGAGACGGAATGCAAGTGCTGTCTCGGTTGTTGTACCTGACTTTGAGATGTTGATTACACCGAACTTCTTGTCCTTGAGGTACTCAGTGAGCTCATAGAGGTAGTCCTCGCTGATGTTGTGGCCTGCGAAGATGACGCGTGGGTTCTTGCTGTCGCCAATGAGGGCTGCAAAGTTGTTGCTCAGAGCCTCGATAACGGCGCGTGCGCCAAGGTAGCTGCCACCGATACCTGCAACAACCACTACCTCGCAGTTCTCGCGGAGTGTCTGTGCAGTAGCGTTGATGTCGGCAATGTGCTCTGCAGTGATTGATGATGGGAGGTGCAACCAGCCGAGGAAGTCGTTGCCTGGCAATGTGCCCTCCTCAAGAGCTGCCTGTGCGAGTTTAACCTGTGGCTCAAGAGCCAGAATCTGCTCACGTGTTACAAAACCTGTAACCTTGTCAATGTTAAGTGTTATATTTTTCATTGTTATTGTTGTTTTTACCCCCTCCGCTTTGCTCGTCCCCCTAAGACAGGGGGACAATATTTCGTGTTAAGGGTGTTGTTGTTATGTTTTTACCCACTCCGGTCTTCGACCACCTCCCCTCTACAGAGTGGAGGAGTTTTATCAGCGAGGGGAATAGTTGGTTTATTTGAATGAGTCGGTCAATAGCTTAATCTCAATCACCGGTGAGATGCCCTCGTAGAGGATGTTATATACAGCATCGATGATAGGGGTGTTTATGCGGTAGTGCTCGTTGATCTCCTTGATGCACTTTGCTGCATAGTAACCCTCGGCAATCATCTCCATCTCAATCTGTGCGTTCTTCACCGAGTAGCCCTTACCTATCATGCTGCCGAACACGCGGTTGCGGCTGAACTTTGAGTAACCGGTAACCAAGAGGTCGCCCATGTAAACCGAGTCGTTGATGGTGCGCTCAATGGGGTGTACCACGTTGAGGAAACGGTTCATTTCAATAGCAGCATTGGACATGAGCACAGCCTGGAAATTGTCGCCGTACTTGAGTCCGCTGCATATACCGGCTGCAATGGCGTAGATGTTCTTGAGGACAGAGCCGTACTCAATGCCAACAACGTCATCGCTCACCGATGTCTTGATGAAGCCGCTGCCAAGCTTCTTGGCAAACTGCTTTGCGTGGTCGATATTAGAGCAACCCACCGTGAGGGATGGAAGGCGCTCAAGCGCTACCTCCTCGGCATGGCAAGGGCCTGCTATGGCAGCAATGTTGTCATAGGGCACCTTGTATACCTTGTTGAAGTACTCTGATATAATGAGGTTCTCGTCGGGGACAATACCCTTGATGGCATTGACAATGAACTTGTCCTCGAGATTTGCCTTGAGCTTCTTGAGGTGGTTCTTGAGGTAGGGCGATGGTGTCACGAACACCAGAATATCGCTCTCCTTGACAACCTTGTTGATGTCCGAAGAGAAGTTTATTCTGCCTGTGTCGAACTTTACCGATGACAGGTAGGCGGGGTTGTGTCCCAGGCGCTTGAAATCCTCGATGCGGTCATCGCGTCTTATGTACCAGTTGATGGTCTCGACATTGTTGAGCAGAATCTTGGCAATGGCCGTTGCCCAACTGCCGCCACCCATAATGGCAACCTGTTTGTTTGATAGTTCCATAATAAAGCGTTTTTAGAAACTATATAATTTTTTTATTAGTGTAATATAGATGTTGACCTTTAAGGATTCCTTTGTAGTGTGTGTCATTCTGAACAAAGTGAAGAATCTGAAAATCTATTAGATACTTCGCTACGCTCAGTATGACAAGTACACTAGGTTTGACAACTATATTGTTGTAAAAATAAACTCTGTCTGCTTATCCGAGCTTCTCAATCCAGGCAGCAACATCGTTTACCGATGGTACAGTGTAGCCCAGCTTGAACTTCTTGTTGATGCCGCCAATCTCCATCTGAATCTTCTGTGCATTGCCACCCTTGAGATCGTTCACAAGGTTGTAACCTGCCTTGTGGAGCACGGGAACCCACTCCTCGGGAACACCGATTACTGCGAATGCAGCAGCGTTGTCCTTTGGCACCTTCTTCTCGGGGCGCATCTGTGGGAAGAACAATACCTCCTGGAT
>JAZRGF010000233.1:0-12346 GCA_045644005.1 Bacteroidaceae bacterium
GGGAGTAATACAAGTATATATAGTAGTCGTTTCATAGTAATGTCTTGTTATGGTTTGTATTATCTTTTCAAATATCCCGATGTGCATGACATCATCTGCGGGATCCTGTACTGCGGCTGCTGCCGGAACTGCTGCTGCGGCTACTGCCGGAGCTGTAACTTGAACTTGTGCTGCGGCTACTGCCGGAACTGCTGCTGCGGCTACTACCCGAGCTGAAGCTTGAACTGCTGCGGCTACTACCCGAAGAACGTGACACGCCGGTACTGCTAGGACGGCTGTAGCCACCCGATGAGCTACTTGAGCTGCGGCTCTCACTGCGTCCGACACTGCTACCATTTGAAGTGGATGAGCGTTTTACGTTGCTGCTGTTCACAGATGTACGTGATTGCTGCTGACGGTTGGATGTCGCCGATGAGCTACTCCTTACATTGCCGCCACGCACCTGTTGCTCACGACGTGGATTGCTGCTACTTGTCGTCGAGCGCACCTGTTCACTGCGACGGGGAGTGCTACCGGTTGCAGTTGTACGCGTAGGCTGTTCGCGACGGGGAGTACTACCGGTTGCTGTTGTACGCACAGGCTGTTCGCGACGGTTAGTGCTGCCACTTGCTATCGTACGTACAGGCTGTTCGCGACGTGGTTTACCCATGACATTGCCATTAGTTGGAATATTCGGCTTGTTGTTTGAGGGTTTCCACAAGGTATTGTGTGAAGCATGATATCCGTAATGAGGATTATGCCAATGATGATTGTGATGGTTCCACCAATAATTGTGTCTGTAGTAAGGATAATACCAGCTATGGTATGTATTCCAGTTCCATATGTTTACCCTGTTATAGTAGTAGGGATCATTATAAAAGATGTTATTTGCTGTGGGATATATGTAGACTGTGTAACCGTCATCGTATACAAACCAGTCATTTATTCCACAGCTATACTTCAAGTCCCAATAGAGATTGGTTGAGAACAACCTGCTTGGTGACTGAAAACGAACAATGCGTGTTGAATAGGTGTAATCGTCCACCACATCATAGAGGTCATTGGTAAAGTAAGCCGTTTCGGCCTCATCAACATATTCATCTACATACCCGATTGAATCGACATCATCCACCATGTATATCTCCTCGGCGCTCTTCACAACAAGCACCTTCTTCTCTTTCTTGGGTACAAAGTACATGTCATCGACCTGCGCCAAAGCAAGAAGGGGGGATGTCAACAATAAAAACAGAACCAACTTTTTCATAGCCGTATATTTTA
This sequence comes from Bacteroidaceae bacterium, assembly GCA_045644005.1. Taxonomy (GTDB): domain Bacteria; phylum Bacteroidota; class Bacteroidia; order Bacteroidales; family Bacteroidaceae; genus HGM04593. Next base: position 1,258 of record JAZRGF010000233.1, read on the forward strand.
ATTCTTTTTCTCTGGTACAAAAATAGAGACAAACAACACAACAGAATAGGGAAAAATCCTACAAAAAAGGAGGATTTTCCCTATTTGAATTGCTTCTATAAAAGAACAAGTCCCGCAATGCGGAACTTGTTGGGCTTTTCATCTTTTATCTATTGATTTACGTTTATAGTCTTCATTAAAAAGCAAATCGGCCTGGTTGTCGTGCAAGGCACGTGGCACGGCCACACGACCCGACTTCACGAACTGCAGCATGCACTGCAATGCAACGAATTCGTTATACAGGTTCACCACCGTATCGGTCGAACCGGTGATTTCCACCACGGTATAGTTAGGGTTGACCTCCATGATACGTGCATTGCTGTGGCGTATCACTCTTGAAATCTCGCTGTTCTCCATTATTTTTGGAGTAGAGAGTTTGTAGAGAGCAACCTCCTGGAAGAAGATTTCCTTGTCTGTGTAGTAATCGGCCTTCAACACATCCACCTTCTTTTCAATGCGCTTGGTAACCTTGTTCACAGAATCCTCCTCGCCCCACAATGAGATAGTGTAACGGTGTACACCCTCAATTGAAGACGATGATGCAGTGATGGTATCAATGTTCATCATTCGGCGGGTAAACTCGGCTGTCACCTGGTTGAGCATACCGGCAATATTCTCGGTATATATGATTATAGTAAATAGCTTCTTTTCCATAGTTGTTGTCATTCAAATCTCATGTCACTGATTGTTGCACCCGGCTCGGTCATTGGCATCACGTTATCCTCTTCCTTCACTGCCACGTGTAGGAGGAATGGCCCGTCGGTCGACAGCATCTCATCTATTGCGGCATCGAGCTCGCTACGCTCTATTACAAGACGCGAGGGGATGCCATATCCTTGAGCAATGAGTGAATATTCGGGATTGAGCATTGGTGTCCATGAATAGCGATGACCAAAGAAGAGCTCCTGCCACTGGCGCACGTTGCCCAGGTAGTTGTTATTGAGAAGAATCATCTTAACACCCACACCCTGCTCCATTATTGTTCCCAACTCCTGGATATTCATCTGGAAACCGCCGTCACCGGTAAAAAGGCAGACAGTGCGCTCGGGCATTGCCATCTTTGCGCCAATGGCCGCAGGCAAGCCGTAACCCATTGTTCCAAGGCCGCCGGAGGTAAGAATGCTGTGGGGCTGCGTAAACTTGAAGTAACGGCTCGACATCATCTGGTTCTGGCCCACATCGGTAACAAGGATTGCCTTATTCTCTGTTGCCTCGCTCACCTTACGTGCGACCTCGCCCATAAGCAACGGCCCTTCTGTTGGATTCAAAGCCTTGTCAATAACCCTGTCATACTCTATTGCATTGTACTCGGCAAAGCTCTTTACCCACTCAGTGTGCTCTCTTGGCTGCACAAGAGCAGTGAGCCCTGCAAGCACCTCCTTGCAATCGCCGACAATGGGTACATCGGCCTTCACGTTCTTGTCAATCTCGGCATGGTCAATGTCTATATGAATTACCTTGGCCTGCTTTGCATAAGTAGATAGCTTGCCTGTAACACGGTCGCTGAAACGCATACCCACAGCAATGAGCAAATCACACTTGTTGGTATTCACGTTAGGACCATAGTTTCCGTGCATTCCAAGCATTCCGACACACAATGGGTGGTCGGTGGGGAAAGCCGAGAGTCCCATCAAAGTACGTGCAACGGGGATTCCGCTCTTCTCCACAAAAGCCGTTAGTTCTTCGTGAGCCTCGCCAAGCTCCACACCCTGACCAACGAGCATGAACGGGCGCGCAGCCTCGTTGATGAGGCGCGCCGCCTCCTGCATTGCGCTGCTTGATGGTGTGGGATAAGGGATATAGCTACGCACACTATCCACTGCTGCAGGCTGGTAATCGACCATTGACACCTGGGCATCCTTTGTAAAGTCGAGCACTACAGGACCGGGGCGGCCTGTACCTGCAATGTAAAACGCACGTGCCACCGCCCAGGCAACATCCTCGGGACGACGCACCTGGTAACTCCACTTTGTGATTGGCTGTGTGATACCAACGAAGTCAATCTCCTGGAAAGCGTCGGTACCGAGCACTGCAGAGCTTACCTGTCCTGCAATGACAACTACCGGAGTGCTGTCAAGCATAGCGTCGCTGATACCCGTGAGGGTGTTTGTAGCACCGGGGCCGCTTGTAACGATGCAGACACCTACCCTGCCCGAACTGCGGGCATAACCCTGGGCCGCATGCACCGCACCCTGTTCGTGGCGCACAAGCACGTTGCGGAAATCGGTGCGATGATCGTACAGGGCATCGAATACCGGCATGATTGAACCGCCGGGGTAACCGAAGATGGTGTCGACGCCCTCATTTATGAGTGAGCGCAAAAGAGCCTCACTACCTGTTATCATATCTTTGCTCATAAAATTATCATTCAATTATTCTTATACCGCCCTTGTCGGCCGAGCTAACCATTGAAGCATAGGCCTTGAGGCTCTTTGAGATTACACGGTCACGTGTAAGCGGGAACATTGGGCGGGCAGCCAGTTCCTCGTCGGTGAGTCTCACGTTGATGGTACGTGCAGGAATGTCAATGTCAATTATATCACCATCGCGCAGTTTGCCAATGTTACCTCCCGCAGCAGCCTCGGGCGAAATGTGACCAATACTCAAGCCCGATGTACCGCCGCTGAAACGACCGTCGGTAATGAGCGCACACTCCTTACCAAGATGGCGCGACTTGATGTAGGATGTGGGATAAAGCATCTCCTGCATACCAGGGCCACCCTTTGGACCCTCGTACACAATGACAACCACATCACCGGCCTGCACAGCACCGCCAAGGATTCCCTCCACGGCAGCCTCCTGTGAATCGAAAACCTTTGCCTTGCCTGTGAATTTCCATATACTCTCATCAACACCGGCAGTCTTTACCACACAACCGTTGGCAGCGATGTTACCAAAGAGGATTGCAAGACCGCCATCGCGGGTATATGCATTCTCGAGCGAGCGGATACAACCGCTCTCCCTGTCGGTATCGAGTGTCTCATATGTGCACTCCTGCGCACCCATTGTGTAGCAGAATACATTTGCAGGCGCAGTGCTGTATATGCGCTTTGCTTCGCTATCGATATTCTCGCCTGTAATGCAATACCTGGCAATATCCTCACCAAGTCTAGTGCCGTTGACACGCACAGCTGTGGTATCAAGCAGACCACCCTTTGCCAGTTCGCCAAGGATACCGATTATACCACCTGCGCGGCCACAATCCTGCATTGAGTATTTTGCACTGTTCGGGGCAAGCTTGCAGAGGCATGGAACGCGGCGGCTCAAAGCGTCAATGTCATTCATTGTAAAGTCGACACCCGCCTCGCCGGCAACAGCCAGAAGGTGAAGGATAGTATTTGTAGAGCCCCCCATTGCAATATCCAGTGTCATTGCATTGATGAACGCCGCACGCGATGCTATGCTACGTGGGAGGACACTCTCGTCGCCCTCGCCGTAATATTTCATTGCATTGGCAACAATCTGCCTTGCTGCATCCTTGAGCAGCTGCACACGGTTGGCATGGGTTGCAAGGATTGTTCCGTTACCGGGCAATGAGAGACCGATGGCCTCGGTGAGCGAGTTCATTGAGTTTGCTGTGAACATACCCGAACAGCTACCACAACCGGGGCAAGAGCGCTTCTCAATCTCGGCAAGCTCATCGTCGCCTACCGTATTATCAGCCGCCTTTACCATTGCTATTACAAGGTCAAGGTTCTCATTCTTCCATGTACCCTTCTCCATTGGACCGCCCGACACGAAGATTGTAGGGATGTTAAGGCGCATTGCAGCCATGAGCATACCCGGGGTAATCTTGTCGCAGTTGGAGATACACACCAGTGCGTCCACCTTGTGGGCATTACACATATACTCTACGCTATCGGCAATGATGTCGCGCGATGGCAATGAGTAGAGCATGCCATCGTGTCCCATTGCTATACCATCGTCAATGGCTATTGTATTGAACTCGGCAGCATAACAACCAAGTTTCTCAATCTCGGCCTTTACAATCTGACCGGCCTCATGCAGATGGGTGTGACCGGGCACAAGCTGTGTAAAAGAGTTGGCAATGGCAATGATTGGCCTGCCAAACATTTCGCGCTTCATACCGTTCGCAATCCAAAGTGCACGGGCGCCTGCCATACGGCGACCTTCGGTACATTGGGAACTTCTCAATTTTATTTTCATAATGCTTAATTTAATAATAAAAAGCACCCTTCTCGGTGTAGGAGAAAGGAGCGTTCCGGGAATCATTGAATGTCATTGTTTTTCAACAACACCCGAACACATTCAAAATCAACTGCAAAAATACTCTATTTTTTCAGTTTATACAAAACAAGAATAAAATATTTTGCATTCAGCCAACCGGTTACAACCTGCCTACAGAGTTAATTCACTCCCCTGTTTTTTATTACCACATAGATGATTACCGGAGCACCAATCAGTGGTGTAATTGCGCCCAATGGCAAAAGGCCACTCTCGCCGGGCAATTGGCACACAAGATTACACAGAAGAGCCACTGCGCCGCCAAGTATGATGGTTGCAGGCACAAGATGACGATGATTGTTGCTACGCATTGAAATGCGGGCAATGTGCGGTACTGCCAGACCAATGAACGACACCGGGCCACAGAATGCAGTGACAACGGCTGTCAAGAGACCGGTCACGCACAACGCTACGGCACGCACAGTCTTTACATTAACTCCAAGATTCACGGCATAGGCATCGCCAAGCAACAAGGCATTCAACGGCTTTGCCATGGCAAGCGACATCAGCAGCAGAAGAAGTGCCACCGTTGCAAAGAACGGCATCTGCAACATTGTTACGCCACCAAAAGAGCCCATTCCCCAAACCATGTATGAGTGCACACCTTCGGCCGTAGAGAAGTAATTGAGCAGTGTTATTGCCGACGATGTCATATAACTGACAGCAACACCCGCAATCAGCAGGAACATATTGTTGCGTAGCAACGTAGCAAGCAATAATATTATCATCATCACAAACAGAGCCCCGGCAAAAGCACCCCCAAGCACGGCCAAATAGCCGCCAAGCCCGAAAGCAGACACTCCACCCGCCAGCAACATCACAACTGCCACTCCAAGCCCGGCACCACTGTTCACTCCAAGAACCTCGGGGCCTGCAAGCGGGTTGCGGAAAAGAGTCTGTAACAGCAGGCCGGCAACGGATATCGATGCACCGGCAAGCAACGCAGTCAAAGCCTGCGGCAGGCGGGTCTCAAGCACCACCACACGCCACACATCGCGTTGGGCACAGCCACCCGTCAATATTGACAACACCTCACCGGCAGGGATATCGATGCTGCCATAGAACAGATTGCCGGCGAAGAGCACGAGCAACACAAACGCAGCCAATGCATAGGCAATATATCTTTTGTCAACGCATCTTCTCATAATATTGCAACGTATAACCAGTCAACAATCCAGAGTGTAAAATAGCCACAAGTTCCTTCAGCAACCGCTCGGGATGAAAAGCCGTCTCTTCAAACAGATGTCTGTAGCGTGTGTTGCAGGCATAAATATTATGTTGTCTGAACGGCCTGAAATGCGAATAACCGGCAAAATCAGCAAGCAGCGACTCGCGTGTCCTGTCAACATCGGCATTATATTTCAGCAGCCACACATCGGCATCGGCAGCCTTGTCAAGCACCACTTCATACGAGAGGGGCACAGAACCACAGCCCTCGCACCAGGAGAAAAGATAATCGGCACCGGCATCGGCATACATCTGCCCCATTGTGCTTTCACCGCAAGGCACATACCATGCCGAACTGCTCTTGAGCTCGCACATCAGTTTGGGACGATATCCAGCACTCTTTGTAGCACGGCTCAATGACTCATATTCATCACAGACCACAGAAAAGAGCGAATCGCTCTTGGCAGCAAGGCCAAACAGGCGGCCATAGAAACGCATCCACTCGGCACAGCCAAGCGGAGAGGACTCCATGTAATCGGCACACAAGAGAAGGGGGAAACCAAGATTGTCAAGCTTGCCGAAACCACCGTTTTCATACGGAAGGACAAACACCGCATCGGGCGAAACCTGCACCACTGCCTCGGCATCCACATTCAGCGAACTGCCGCAGTTGGCAACTGCTCCCGCAGCAAGGCCGGCAGCAACGGCATCGCAATACATATATTGCGCATCGCAGACACCCTTTATACCATTTGCTACACCAAGTTCATTCAAAAGAACGGCATGCACACCCGAGAAGAGAATTACATTCTCAAGCGGCGTGCGCAACAACACACCGGCAGGCAAGTCGCTCGGCAATTCAGCCGCAGAAGGCACAAGGATATAGCGTTGCATTGTCTCCGTGCCCCAAGGATTGGCAATATCCACAACTGTATAGCCGTCACACTCAACAATTGAGAGCAAAGAGGAGTGTTGCATTGGCACCACCTCACCATCGACAGCCGGGTAACGTTCTTTCACTCCTGCACAAGAGAGCAAAAGCACTACATAAGATATACAGAAGATTATTTTTGTGAGAAAGCGTCTCATTCTCAAGCCTCGTTGCTATTCATGACAGAGAGCTGCTGACGTATGCTCTCGGAGTGAATGATCTCAAAGATTTCACGCAATGCATCGACCTCCAGTTTGCCATCGGCGCAGAACTTTACATAGCGCTCCATTATCTCATTGTAACGCAGAGGTTGGAAAACCATCATTCCCTTCTCGCGCTTTAATTCTCCAATCTCACGTGCAATCTCCATACGTTTAGAGAGAAGCCTCATCAGTTCACGGTCAATTTCATCGATATGTTCGCGATATGACTGAAAATCGGCATTGTCGGCCACCGCCACACGATGTACCAGCTTTCCAAGGATTGCCATGAGTTCATCGGGTGTCACCTGTTGGCGCGCATCGCTGAGGGCACAATAGGGCGTACAGTGCGTCTCAACCATCAGACCATCAAAATTCAGGTTCATAGCCTGCTGCGAGAGCGAAAGTATGAGTTCACGCTTACCGGCAATGTGGCTGGGATCGCACAGCAACGGCAACTGCGGGAAACGCCTGCGCAGCTCAATGGGCAACTGCCACTGCGGGGCATTGCGGAAGCACTTCTCGCCATACGACGAAAAACCGCGATGTATTGCTCCCAAGCGTGTTATACCGGCATTGTTCAGGCGCTCCATAGCACCAATCCAAAGCTCTATATCGGGGTTCACGGGATTCTTCACAAGTACAGGGACATCGCAGCCACGCAAAGCATCGGCAATCTCCTGCACTGCAAAAGGATTGGCCGTTGTGCGTGCACCCACCCAAAGAATATCGGCACCGGCACCAAGCGCCTGCTCCACATGCTCGGCTGTCGCAACCTCGGTTGTTATGCACATTCCAAGTTCACTCTTCACCCTTGCAAGCCATGGCAACCCCTCCTTGCCCACACCCTCAAAACAACCAGGGCGCGTGCGGGGTTTCCATATACCGGCACGAAATATTTTCACTCCACGCTCATGCAACTCGGCAGCCACCTGCATCACCTGCTGCTCGCTCTCGGCACTGCAAGGACCGGCAATAATCACTGGCTGCCCACAAGTGTTGAATATATCTATTTTATCAAATTTCATAGTTTGGCAATTTTTGGAAAAAGCCGACGCGCATTTGCTGTTGTCACGGCAGCCACATGTTCCACGCTGCAACCATACACACCGGCAAGAAAATCGGCCACATGTGGCACGTAGGCACTCTCATTCCGTTTACCGCGCTTTGGCACCGGTGCAAGATAGGGAGAATCGGTCTCAAGCACCACCCTTTCAAGCGGAACAGACATGAGCACAGAGGGCAAAGTGGATTTCTTGTAAGTTACCACACCGCCAATGCCCAGATAGAAGCCGTCGAACGAAAGCAATTTATGCGCCTCGTCCTCGCTACCCGAAAAACAGTGAAACACGCCTGTGAGTCCACAACCACGATAATCATCCATTACTGCATACAATTCGTCAAAAGCACTGCGTGAATGTATAGCCAACGGCAGACCGGTTTCCAAAGCCCACTCTATCTGCCTGCGGAAAACATTCTCCTGTTCACACTTCCTTGTATCGTCCCAATAGAAATCGAGCCCCACCTCACCTATCGCCACAAAGCGGTCATCGCTTTTGAGAATATTGTACATCCTGTCGAGCACACACTCATAATCCTCGCCAAGTTCTGTGGGATGCAATCCAATCATCGGATGGCATACTGCGGGAAATTCATCGCACATGGCCATGAGCGACGGCAAGGACTCCTCGTTTATCGCAGGCAGACACAGCGTCCCCACGCCGACATCTATAGCACGGCGTACAGCATCGGCCCTGTCAATGTCGAATTCAGTAGTAAAAAGATGCGTGTGTGTATCAACAAACTCAATCATCGGCACCATTCTTTTTTGCCCTGTCGGGGCGATAATAGTAGATTACACCATACTCGGCACACTTCTTTATGCGTGCATCACCGCTCAACGAAGCAAATGACTTTTCAACCTCGCCCCACACCTCAAATATAAGTTCATCGACCTCGTAACGCATATTCGAGATATTCGCAAGCGCCTCGGCCGTGCGGGTCTGAAGCATATGCTGTCGGTCATACATCTCCTTGAAAATCTCAAAGACTACCGACACACGTCCCATTGTGGGATTGTATATGGGCACACCGCCCTCGCCCTGACGCCGCTGCTCACCGGCAATAATCTTTTGCCCCCACTCAAGGACAGACGCCTCGGAAAAGAGATTGGGAACGGTATCTTCATTCTCGGGCAAGCCGTAATATGGGCGTTTGCTGCGCGCAACCTCGCCACGCATTATGCACATACTGAGCACCTGGATGAAATGTGACACATACATCCTTGCCTTCTTTAGCGCAGCCTCGTAGCTCTCGTTTCCCTTTTTGGGCGACTGCTCGGCAACACATCGCTTGTACACAGCCACCTCGCGCGAGAAACGTTCGAGCAACTCCTTTGCACGATGATAGGTGTCGTGTGTTAGCACATTGGTGAATATACCACCCTTAACGCTGCTGTCAACAGCGGCCTTCAGCGCACGTATGCGAGCCTGGTCGGTTTTTGGTAATCGGCGATAAGGCATCTGTACTTTCTAAAACGTATTAAAGATTACGGTCCAATATCATATTTGCAAAAGACTTCAGCGCAGCCTTCTTCTCCTCGGCAACAGAAATTGCATCAATGTATGCGTCGCACTTTGCAAAGAGTTCACGTATTCGTCTTTCACACACCTCCTTCACGCCAAGTTCATTGTACAAGGCGGTGAACCATGCTATTTTCTCCTGTGCATCGAACTCCGCCTTCTCCATCCACGCCTTCATCTGTGCAAGCTGCGCAGGCGAAGCAAGATTCATGGCAGTTATCAGCAGGAATGTCTTTTTGTTGCAGCAGATGTCACCACCAATCTTCTTGCCGAAGAGTTTCTCGTCGGCATACACATCAAGCAGGTCGTCCTGCAACTGGAATGCCAGACCAATTGTCTCGCCATACTTGTACAGGTTGTCAAGGTCGGCCTCGCTTGCACCGGCAAGTATTCCGCCCAACTTGAGCGATGCGGCAAGCAGGACAGATGTCTTCAGACGTATCATCTCCATGTACTCCTTCTCGGCAACATCATCACGTTTCTCAAAGTCAAGGTCATACTGCTGTCCGTCGCCAACCTCCTTTGCAGTCTCGGTAAAGAGAGCAAGCATAGCCGGCAACTTGTCGGCAGGAACGTGTGAAAGGAATTCATAGGCAAGGACAAGCATTGTGTCGCCCGAAAGGATTGCGGCAGTATCACCCCATTTTGCACAGACGGTAGGTTTGCCACGGCGAATAAGCGCCCTGTCCATCACATCGTCATGAATGAGAGTATAGTTATGGTAAGTCTCAACTGCCACAGCAGGATAGAGAGCCTCGCGAACGCACTCCTTATACATATTATAGGCAAGCAGAAACAGTACCGGACGCACGCGCTTTCCACTCTGCTCCAGGGTATAACGCACCGGCGCATACAACTCGCGCGGTTCGCGTTCAAACTCAAGTCCGTCTATAAACTCATTTATTGTATCCCTCAATTCTTCCCAACTATACATATATTTTCATTTATTTAAAAAAAAGAGACTGCATTTCTGCAGCCTCTTTTTTATGTTGTTATCAAATTTTACTGCAAACGGAAGTTAACCGGCAATACAAATTTCACACGCACAGCCTTACCCAACTGACGACCGGGCTTCCACTTTGGCATAGCCTCAATCACACGGATAGCCTCCTTGTCGAGATAGATGTCACCCGATGAACGGATAACCTCGGTATCCTGAATAGAACCGTCAGTATTCACTGTAAACTTCACGAATGTCTTACCCTGTGAGTTGTTGTCACGTGACACACGTGGGTACTTGATATTGTCGGCAAAATACTTCATCAATGCCTTCATACCACCCGGGAACTCTGGCTGCTCCTCAACAACGTCGAAAATCTGCTCCTCTTCAACCTCTTCCTCAACAAAGACAACATCGGTCTCCTCTACATCGGCGAACTCGCTCATATCCTGAACAGAAACAAGCTCCTGCTCCTCGATATCAACCTCGTCCTCAACGACCTTGATAACGTCAATAATCTTCTTTGCCTGTGGTGGGGGAGGAATCACCTTCTTCTCAATCACCAATGGTGGAATCTCTTCAACCACTACAATGATATCGTCCTTTGACTTGCTTTTTGGAGCGGGCTGTTCCTCCTTATCCTGGAACTCGGTAAGTTCAAGACCAGCAAACAAGCAAACAAGAGCAAATACAAAACCAAACAACAGCCAGGTTGTACGATTCTGCTCCAAATCAGCCTTACGGCTTTTCTTTACCTCAAGCAATTCTGCTCCGGTAAAATTCTGTTTCTTCTCTTTGTCCATTATCGTATTTGTATATATTTTGCAAGGTTACACTTTCTAACCGACAAAAATAAACAATATTTTTCAATACACACGCTTTATTTCATCTTTTTTTCACTTTTAATATATTTTTCCAAACAGCAACACACTTTTCTCTACACAAGCATACGCAATATTTAAACATCAAATAGGGTATTTTATGA
>JAZRGF010000234.1:0-18760 GCA_045644005.1 Bacteroidaceae bacterium
CTGCTCAAAGAGATTGCACGCAAGTTCGGTTGGGCTTGTATGCTGTAAAAAGCAGTAATCTTTCTGTCTTTTACCACACCATATATGCTCCATAATTTTGCTGAAAACAAAGCAAGATTATGGAGTTTCTTAATTTAAGCAGTGTAGAACTTTTACCTAATGCAAGGCAAGCGCAGGTTTGGTTAATATTGTTAAAAAAACAGCCTCGCCTGATGTATGACATTTGTATTTTATATATATTCGCAGAGTAATTTAAATAGATGACTTTATGAGAAAAATAAGAGCAGCCATAGTAGGCTATGGCAACATTGGAAAATATACATTGCAGGCGCTCAATGCTGCGCCCGATTTTGAAGTTGCAGGTATCGTGCGCCGTTCGGGTGCCGAGAACCTCCCTGCAGAGCTCCAGGGTTACACCGTTGTAAAGGACATCCGCGAACTGGGCGATGTTGATGTGGCAATCCTTGCAACACCAACACGCAGCGTCGAGAAGTATGCAAAGGATATCCTTGCGCTTGGCATAAACACAGTCGATAGCTTCGATATCCACTCAAAGATTCTCGACTTGCGTCGCTCTTTGGGCGAGAGCGCCGAGGCCGGCAATGCCGTGTCAATCATCTCGGCAGGCTGGGACCCGGGCAGCGACTCTGTAATCCGCACACTTCTTGAGGCCATTGCTCCAAAGGGAATCACATATACAAACTTCGGTCCGGGTATGAGTATGGGTCACACTGTTGCCGTAAAGGCTATTGAGGGTGTGAAGGCTGCGCTTTCAATGACCATCCCTGTGGGCACAGGCATACACCGCCGCATGGTATATGTTGAGATTGAGGAGGGCTACGACTTTAATCAGGTAGCTGCAGCCATAAAGGCCGACCCATATTTTGTCAACGACGAGACGCACGTTAAGGAAGTTCCTTGCGTTGACGATTTGCTTGATATGGGTCATGGCGTGAACCTCACCCGCAAGGGTGTTTCGGGTACAACACAGAATCAGTTGTTCGAGTTCAATATGCGCATCAACAACCCCGCGCTGACAGCCCAGGTGCTTGTTTGCTGTGCACGCGCCACAATGCGCCAAGCTCCAGGTTGCTACACAATGATTGAAATTCCGCTCATCGACCTGTTGTGCGGTGACAGGGAGCAACATATTGCACACCTTGTGTAATAAAATAACCCCGAAGAGACTGCGCCCGATACAATGGGTGCAGTCTCTTTTTTTGTTACCCACAATGTTTTGTCATTCTGAACAAAGTGAAGAATCTTCAGGTGCAATGTTTTAAGAAACTTCATCGCAGTATTATAATTGTTGCCTTTAACTAATTTTAACAATCGTGGGCGGGAACTTTTATATATCTTGCGCAAGTAATTATATAACTGTTCAAAAACTACTTAACTATGAAACGCATTGTTGGTTTTTTATTGTACTCCTTTTTAATGCTGTCGGTTGTTGGGGCTTATGCCCAGAGTGATGGTGGTGAGATAGCTGCAGCAAAGAAATATGACCTCCGTCCCGAGTTTACTGCAAGAGGATACGTGGGTATCTACAATGGCGGTTACAGGATTTCGGGTGGTGTGAATATAAACAACAAACGCACGGCGGGTCTCATGGTCGGTTATCACGATTCGTACCATGACTACGCTCCCGGTAATGTGTATGCAATAACCACAGCGCTCTATTATCGCCGCTATTTCCATTTGGGCAAGCGCAGGGTCTGCGCATTCTATGTTGACGCCTATGCCGGTGCCGGTTGGGGCTACAAGGTCGATGAATGGTTTCCTCAGGGAGAAGACAATCAAATTGACACGGAGAAGGGCGATGCCATTCCTTTTGTAGGTATACATCCGGGTTTCAGAGTGCGGCTTTATAAGAACCTACACATCTTCCTTGGCCCTGCAATTGGAACCGATTGCCTGGGTTTGCATCTCGGTTTAGGTTTTTAACCTGTCCGATAAATAGTTAAAAGCAGAAACTTCATTGCGAAAATGCCGGGAAGTTTCTGCTTTTTTATTATTTTCGCGGTCTATTTTGAAAAGCTATTGCTATGAGTAAAGAACAAAGAGCTTCGTTCGGGAGCAAATTGAGTGTCATATTGGTGGCGGCAGGCAGCGCCATCGGTCTGGGCGCCTTGTGGCGTTTCCCATACATTGCGGGCAAGCATGGCGGTGCAGCCTTTCTGCTTGTCTTTTTGTTGAGTGTGCTTGTTGTGGGTATTCCCGCAATGATTGCCGAGTTTGCCGTGGGGCGCCGCACAAACAAGAATGCTGTGGGTGCTTTCCGCTCCCTTTCAAAGCGCTGGAGCTGGTTGGGTTACAGCGGCGTGCTTGGTGCGCTGCTCATTTCGGGTTACTACTATCTTATCGCAGGCTGGTCTCTCGAGTACTTCGTGAACTCCCTCACCGGTTCGATATTCAGTTCCGACCTCTCTTTCAAGGAGCAGTTCGCTGTGTTCCAGGGGTCGTGGAGGCCGCTCATTTATGGTGTGGTATTCATTCTCATGACCCATTTCATTGTTTCAAAGGGGGTGGAGAAGGGTATTGAAAAGGCAGCGAAGATTATGATGCCGGCGCTCTTTGTCATTCTCATTGTAATGGCGGTGCGCGTGGCCTTTATGCCCGGTGCGGCCGAGGGTTACAAATTCTTCTTCTCTTGTGATTTTGCCGAGGCGTTCAAGGCCGAGACTATTATGATGGCCATTGGTCAGGCTTTCTTCTCCCTTTCCGTTGGAATGGGCTGCATGGTGACCTATGCATCATATTTCAAGAAGGACAACAATATGGTGTCCACATCGTTGAATGTGTCGCTGCTCACCCTAGCCGTGTCGGTGCTTGCGGGTCTTGTAATATTCCCCGCAGTCTTCAGTGCGGGTCTTGAACCAACAGAAGGGCCTTCGCTTGTCTTTGTCACTCTGCCCGAGATTTTCAAGGGGATGCCATTGCCGTCATTGTGGTCGGCAATCTTCTTCCTGCTTGTAATCCTTGCGTCGCTCACCTCAACAATATCGTTCCACGAGGTGCTCACAGCCTACACTGCCGAGGAGTTCAAGCTCCCGCGCAAGAGTGGTGCGCTTGTTACGACGGGGGTGTCAATTGCGTTGAGTGCGGTTACATTCTTTGGATTGTTCGGTGTCGATTTCTTTACAATCTTCGACAACATCACAGCCAACACATTGATGCCTCTTGGTGCAATGTTTACCTGTATCTTTGCAATGTGGTTCATGAAGAAGGGCTTCATGCACGAGGAGATTACCAATAATGGTGAGTGTAACAACAGGGTGGTTGGTGTGCTGCTCTTCATGCTGCGCTTTATTACTCCGTTGCTGATATTCTATATATTTATCAAGAATTTCTTGTAATAATGTGAGTCGAATATAACCTCTCGCAATACAAAAGCTCCTCCCCGCTTCAGGTTGTCATACTGAACGGAACGTAGTGCAGTGAAGTATCTTGTTTGTAAATCAATAGATTCTTCGCTATGCTCAGAATGACAAAGCGCGCGCATACTGTAGGGACACTGCCGTGTCCGTGCGGTTTGAGTAGTTTCATCTCCTTCCGCAGCTCTCTTGCTCGATGATGCCCTTTTTGCTTTGGGGTCATCTTCAGCTTTTCGTTTGTATGCGTTTGTTTTGGGCAATCCGAGCTTATGTCGCCTCGATTGTTAATCACTATAATATACTCTCTTTATTCTCTCCGATACCGATGTGAGTACCTCGTAGGGTATTGTCTCGAACCAGTCGGCTACGGTTGTTACCGGTAGCTGTGGGCCAAAGATTTCAACAATGTCGCCCTCCTTGCAGTCAATGTCCGTAACGTCAATCATACACACATCCATACAAATGTTTCCAATGTAGGGAGCGCGCTTGCCGTTTACAATGCAATAACCCTTTCCGTTGCCAAGGCGGCGGTTGAGGCCGTCGGCATATCCAATGGGCAGTGCGGCGATGCGTGAGTCGCGCTTCAATACTCCCTTGCGGCTATAGCCTACAGTCTCGTTGGCAGGTACGTTACGCAGCTGTAGTATTATGGTCTTAAGGGTTGATATGGGGCGTAGATTGGGGTTCTCCTCAATGGGTGATATGCCGTAGAGGCCAATGCCCAGGCGTACCATGTCCTCTCTTGCTGTCGCAAAACGTTCGGCTCCCGCGCTGTTGCATATGTGGCGCAGAATCTTGTGGCTGAAAGCCTGCTGCAGGGTATCGGCAGCTGTGTTGAAAAGCGCATGCTGTTGCTTTGAGAATTCGTCGAACAGCGGGCTGTCGCTGCCTGCAAAGTGTGAGAAGATTGAACGCGGGGTCAACGCGTCCTGCTGTTTCAGCAGCTCCACAAGTGCAGGTATTTCGCTTGGCAGGAATCCCAGACGGTGCATTCCAGTGTCTACCTTTATGTGCACAGGGTAGTCTGTGATTCCCTCGTGCCGTGCAGCCTCAATGAGTGCCCTGAGCATTCCGAAACTGTAGACCTCGGGCTCGAGCTTGTTGTCAAAGAGCGTACCGAACGAGCTTGGTTCGGGATTCATTACAATGATTCCAGTGGTTATTCCCTCCTTGCGCAGCTCGGCGCCCTCGTCGGCCACTGCTACGGCAAGGTAGTCCACGTTGCACTCCTGCAGGGTACGCCCTACCTCCAGTGCTCCGGCTCCATAGGCGCTTGCCTTTACCATGCACACGGTTCTTGTGCCGGCAGTGAGGCTGTTGCGGTAGTAGTTGAGGTTGTCGCGCAGGGCGCTGAGGTTTACCTCCAGTATGGTCTGGTGCACCTTCTTCTCAAGTACCTCGGTCACGTCCTCAAAGTGGAACGAGCGTGAGCCTTTTATGAGTATGCACTCGTTCTGCAGTCTCTTGATGATTGGCGATGCAAGCAGCTCCTCTGTGTCGGCAAAGAAATGGCACTCCATTCCTGTGTCGCAGAAGCTCTTTGCCTGCGATGATATGTCACTGCCCACTCCAATGAACTTGTCTATTTTGTGTTCCTTTATGCAGTTGATGACGTTGCGGTAGAGCGTTGAGGCTTTCTCGCCGGTCTGCTTGATGTCGGCGAGTATGAGCGTGCGCCCAAGCTCCTGCATGGTCTTGCAACGGCGCTCCATGAAGTCGAGCGCAATGTCCAGCGATGCCGTGTCGGCATTGTAGCTGTCGTTGATTATCATGCAGCCGCGTTTGCCCTCCTTCACTTCGAGGCGCATCGCAATCGGTTCAAGCTGTGCCATGCGCTGGGCAATGACTTCGGGTGGAACCATCAGATAAAGTGCTGCGGCAAGGCAGTTGATGGAGTCCTCTATCGATGCGTTGTCGACGAATGGTATGCGGTAGCTGCCAGCCATTGTCAGGTAGCGGTATTTGACAGTTGTGCCGTCCTCCTCCTTTGTTACGGATTCAATGAAGAGCGGGCGCTCGTCATCGCTCCTTGACCATGCAATCTCGCGCGACGGTGAAGCCGAGTGCTCAATGCAGTCGGCCAGTTCTTGGTTGTCGGCATTGTATATTATTATGTCGCACTCCTTCAACAGCAGCAGCTTCTCGGCACATTTCTGCTGCAGGGTGGCAAAGTTCTCCTGGTGGGCACCGCTTATGTTGGTTATTATGCCTATGGTGGGCTTTATTATCTGTTGCAGGCGCCCCATTTCGTTGCGCTGCGATATGCCGGCCTCAAAGATACCGAGCGTGCTCTCCTCGCCAAGCATCCACACCGAGAGGGGAACACCTATCTGCGAGTTATAGCTGCGCGGTGAGCGGGTGACGTTGTAGGTGCCAGCCGTGAGCTGGTAGAGCCACTCCTTTACAATGGTCTTGCCGTCGCTGCCGGTTATGCCTACAATGGGGATGTCGAACAGTGAACGGTGGTGGCGGGCAACAGTCTGCAGTGCTGCAAGGCTGTCACCGGTGAGGATGAAGTTGGCATCGGTGATGTCACTGAATGCGGCAATGCTGTTCACGACAAAGTTCCTCACTCCTTTGTTGTAGAGTGCACGCACGTAGTCGTGGCCGTCACCGTGCTTTGTCCTGATGGCAAAGAACAGTGTCTCCTCGGGGAAAGTGAGTGAACGGCTATCGGTGAGCAGGCGTGTCACTCTGCTCTCCGGCATTGCAAGCCTTCCGTCGGCTTTCAATATCTCCTTTATCTGTCCAACAGTGTATTGCATTGTCTCTTCTCGTTTTCGAAATCAATATATGGATGCTCTTTCCCAATGGTCCCAATCTTCTGCAGCAGCTGTTCAATGAACCTTATGTAGCCCTGCGATTGCGGGTCAAAGGGACGGTGCGCCAGTCCGCGTGTTATTTCGCCTGTCTTTGCGCATAGTGCTCTTGTAGCGTCGTTGAAATAGCATTTGTCAAAACACTCCCAAATGTATTCAATGGCTTTTGCCGATGGATGCAGCATGTCGTCGGCATAGAAACGGTAGTCGCGCAACTCGTCCATCATTATCTCATACGATGGGAAATAGGCCGTGTTCCCCGGGAAAGCCTCCGTTATCCTGTCAATGGCAAGCAGCAGTGTGCCCTTGCTCTTCTGGTTGTCGTGAGCGCCGTCGCGCAGGTGGCGTATTGGGCTTACGGTGAATATGAACTTTATACCGGGGTTGATTGCCATGATGCGTTGCATTGCAGAGCGTAGCTTCTCTACAATCTCTTCAATGCCAAGCAACGAGCGTGTGAAACAGCTTGCCGGCAGCTTGTGGCAGTTGCCCGCTACGGCATTGTCGCTGTTGCGGGTGTAGGCATAGGCGGTGCCAAGCGTGATGATTATCACATCGCATTCTCCAATGGCCTTGTGTGCTTTCAGCAGTCTTTCGTTTATGCCCTCAATGAGCTGCTCCTTGCTGTTGCGTGAAAAGTCGCTGTGGTGCAGTATGCTGTGCCACTTGCCGTTGTGCTCGAACAGCTCGGGGGAGTGCGCGTCAAACGGCGTGCCGTCGACAATCCTTGAAAGCACGGTCGCTATCGACAGCGGGTTGTACTGCACACCAAAAGGGTTTACATCGGCATTGAACTTCTTGTCGAGAAGTGCTGCGCCAATGTTGCCCGCAAAGCAGGAGCCAATGAGCAGGAGCTTGCTACGGTGCGAAATGTCCAGTGTGCCGCAAGGCAGTCCAACAGGGGTGGTGAAAAACATTATTCAGCGATTTTGTATGCAAAAATAATCAACTTCGTTAAAGATTTATAGTATCTTTGCAACAAATTTGTTTTTTACTATTATATTTGCGATAACCGCGAATAGGGACTGCCTGTGCGGTCTGAACACTATTTTGAAGATATAAATGGAAAAAGAGATCAAATATCCTTTGCTTGAGTCAATTGACAGCCCGGCCGATTTGCGCAAGCTGCCCGAGGAGCAACTGGAGCAGCTCTGTGGCGAATTGCGAGGCTTTATCATTGATTCGCTGGCCAATAATCCGGGACACTTTGCATCGAGCCTTGGCTCGGTGGAGTTGACAGTGGCCTTGCATTATGTATTTTCTACTCCCGACGATAAGCTGGTGTGGGATGTCGGTCATCAGGCCTATGGACACAAGATACTTACCGGTCGCCGCGACCGTTTTCATACCAACCGCAAGCTCAACGGTATAAAGCCTTTCCCCTCGCCCGAGGAGAGCGAGTATGACGCTTTTGTGGCAGGTCATGCCTCGAACTCTATTTCGGCAGCGCTTGGTCTTGCCGTGTCGGCAAACATGAGGGGTAGCGATGAACAGGTGGTGGCCATCATTGGCGACGGCTCAATGAGCGGTGGCCTGGCCTATGAAGGCCTCAACAACCTTGCCAGCACCAAGAGCAATCTGTTGATAATACTCAACGACAACAATATGTCCATTGACAAGAGCGTGGGCGGAATGAGCGAGGTGCTCATATCCATGCACTCGTCAAAGACATACAACAAAATACGCTACGGCATAGCCAAGGCCTTGAAAAAGGTGGGAATACTCAATGAGCAGCGTGCCAATGCCCTCATACGTTTCAACAACGGCCTCAAGGCAATGCTCTTCAAACAGAACAACTTCTTCGAGGGCATGAGTGCCCGTTACTTTGGCCCTGTCAATGGCCACAATGTCCTTGAACTTGTGCGCATGTTAAGGAGCATAAAGGATATGAAAGGTCCAAAGATGCTCCACATCCACACCGTGAAAGGAAAGGGATGGGAGCCTGCCGAGAAGAACGCTACCGTGTGGCACCAGCCCGGTATCTTTGATGTCGAGACCGGTGAGCGCATTGTGAGCGAGGGCGGTTCGCCACGTTTCCAGGATGTCTTTGGCGAGACACTGGTTGAACTGGCAAAGGAGAATGAGAAGATTGTGGGCATTACTCCCGCAATGCCTACCGGCTGCTCGATGAACAAGCTGATGGAGCAGTTCCCCGACCGTTTCTTTGACGTTGGTATTGCCGAGGGACATGCCGTGACATTCTCGGCCGGTTTGGCAAAGGGTGGCCTCATGCCGTTCTGCAATATCTATTCGTCGTTCATGCAGCGAGGGTATGACAACCTTATACACGATGCGGCATTGCAGCGCCTTAATATGGTGTTCTGCCTTGACAGAGCCGGAATTGTGGGCGAGGATGGCCCCACACACCACGGAGCCTTTGACCTTGCTTATCTGCGCCCGGTGCCCAATATTACAATTTCATCACCATATGACGAGTGCGAGCTGCGCCGTCTAATGTTCACTGCGGTGCAACCCGATATGGGAACTTTTGTCATCCGCTATCCGCGTGGCAAGGGTAACCTTGTCGACTGGCGCTGTCCATTGGAGACTGTGAAGGTAGGTACAGGCCGCAGGCTTGTTGCCGGTAGCGATGTGGCATTCCTGACAATAGGCCCCATTGGCAAACAGATGGAGCAGGTGGTGAAGGCTGCCGCCGAGAGTGGGGTGAGCGTTGCCCATTACGATATGCGCTTCCTCAAGCCTATTGACGAGGATATACTGCGCGAGGTGGGCGAAAAATTCAAATATATTGTTACGCTTGAGGATGGAACTGTCAAGGGTGGATTGGGCAGTGCCGTTACTGAATATATGGCGCAGAACGGCTATTCGCCGCGTATAAAGGTTATGGGTATTCCCGACTCCTTTGTAGAGCATGGCACACCCGAACAATTGTATAAGATTTGTGGAATGGATGCCGACAGTGTGCTCAGCGCCATTCTTGAATTCAAGAATTTATAAAAGAGAGTAAAGTGCAGGCCTTGGCCTGTTTGTAAAATTCTATTTTATGAGAATTGTCATTGCCGGTGCAGGCGCCGTGGGTACACACCTTGCGAAGATGCTTTCAGCAGAGAATGAGAATGTCATTCTGCTTGATGAGAGCGAGGAGAAGTTGAGCAAAATGGAGGCTTCGTTCGATCTACAGACAATTGTGGGCGACCCTACAAAAATCTCGGCACTCAAGGATGCCGGAGCGGGCAGCGCCGAGCTGTTCGTGGCGGTAACTCCCGACGAGAGCCGCAACATAACAGCCTGCATACTTGCCCATTATCTTGGTGCCGCAAAGACCATTGCGCGAATAGACAACTATGAGTATCTGCTCCCCAAGCACAAGGAGTATTTCGCCTCTTTGGGAGTGGATTCGCTCATTTACCCCGAGCAGCTTGCTGCCGAGGAGATTGCAACCAGCATCAAGTATAGCTGGATGCGCCAGATGCTTGAGTTTGGTGGCGGTGCCCTTGTGATGGCCGGTGTAAAAGTGAGGGAGAATGCCTCTATAATAAATATTGCCTTTAAGGACCTCCCGCACGATATTCCATATCATATTGTGGCAATGCAGCGTGGTGACGAGACTATAATCCCACGCGGTAACGACTGCATACTTCCCAACGATATCGTCTGCTTTATGACAACACGTGAGAATATTCCTTACATCCGACAGATTTGCGGCAAGGAGCAGTTCTCCGAGGTGAGCAGCATCCTGATTATGGGCGGTAGCCGCATTGCCGTGCGTACCACCAAATTGGTGGCCGGTGAGATAGATGTGAAAATCATAGAAAGCGACATAAACCGTTGTCACAAGCTGCTTGAGCTTGTCGATGACGAGGTGATGGTAATCAACGGCGATGCGCGTGACCCGGAGCTGTTGCGCAGCGAGGGTATTGCCAATACCGATGTGTTCATTGCCCTTAGCGACAACTCCGAGACCAATATACTTGCCTGCCTTGCTGCAAAGCGTGCAGGAGTTTGCCGTGCGGTGTCGGAGATTGAGAATATCGACTACATATCAATGGCCGAGAAGATGGATATAGGTTCCGTAATCAACAAAAAGAAACTGGCGGCAAGTACCATCTTCCAGATGATGTTGAAGACCGATGTGTCAAGCGTCAAGTGCCTTACCTTCATTCAGGCCGTGGTTGCAGAGTTTCCCGTTCACGAGAATGCCATGATAACACGCAAGCCGGTGAAGAGCCTTGGCTTGCCCGACGGTGCTAACATCGGTGGTCTCATACGTAACGGCGTTGGTATGCACGTTACGGGTAATACCATGATTGAACCGGGTGACCATGTCATTGTGTTCTGCTTGGAGCGAGTGCTCAAGAAAATGGAAAAATATTTCAATTAGAAGATGTTTCATCCCAAAGTCATATTTCGCATCATTGGAATGTTGCTTTTCATCGAGGCTGCATTTCTGTTGGCCGGTATCGGTGTCGCACTGTTCTATGGCGAGGATACCGTTAGGCCGCTTCTCTATTCGTTCGGCATCATCGCCTTGACGGGCGCTTTTTTGGTGTCAATCTGTAAAGGGGGCGAGAGAAGCATATCACGCAAGGATGGTTATGTTGTGGTAACCCTCTGCTGGGTTGTCTTTTCGCTTTTTGGAACGTTGCCTTATATGCTGACAGGCTGCATACCGGGTTTTACCGATGCCTTTTTTGAAACAATGTCGGGTTTCACCACCACGGGTGCGACAATTCTGCAGGATATTGAAGTTCTTCCAAAATCCATACTCTTCTGGCGCATGATGACCCATTGGGTGGGTGGCTTGGGTATTGTTTTCTTTACCGTTGCCGTGTTTCCCATATTCGGTCTCAATGATATAAACCTCTTTTCGGCCGAGTCGGTCGGGCCAATACGTGCCAAGCTGCATCCGCGCATATCTGTTACAGCGCGTTGGATTCTTACAATATACGTAGCTCTCACTATAATCTGTTCCGTTTCGCTGCGCATTGCGGGAATGGGGTGGTTCGATGCTGTGTGCCATGCGATGTCTACAATTGCTACAGGCGGTTTTTCGACCAAACAGGCCAGCATCGCGGCTTTCAACTCGCCGCTTATAGAATATGTGATAACATTCTTCATGTTCGTGTCGGGTGTCAACCTCTCGCTTCTCTATCTGGCAATTTTCAAGTTGCGTCTGATGGCGTTGTTGCGCGACACGGAGTTCAAGACCTATTTCCTGATTGTTGCCGCATTCTCCTTGGCAATTGGTGTCGGGCTGTTCTTTACAACCGATTTGGGTGTGGAGGGCTCATTGCGTGCATCGCTGTTCCAGGTGGTGTCGTTGCAGACAACTACCGGCTTTGCTACGGTTAACTATGCCGTGTGGATGCCTATTTTATGGCTACTGCTTTGTGCGCTCATGTTCATCGGTGCCTGCTCGGGCTCCACATCGGGAGCTATGAAGTGTGCCCGCATATCAATCCTTTTCAAGGTGATGTGGAACGAGTTCAAGCGCATTGTGCACCCCAACGCTGTAATCCCGGTGCGAATGACAGGCCGCATAATCCCTGCTGCAGTGCAGTCGGCTATTCTTGCCTACACCGTGATATATATCTTTATGCTTGTGGCAGGATTGTTCGTGAATATGGCTCTGGGTGTGGATTTTCTCGATGCCTTCAGTCTTTCTGTGGCTTCGGTGGGTAATGTGGGCCCAGCTCTTGGCAATTATGGCCCAATGGACTCCTTTGCACCACTGCCCGCAGCGGTCAAGTGGTTCAGTGCTTTCCAGATGCTTGTGGGCCGTCTTGAATTCTTTGCCGTGCTGTTGCTGCTGACGCCTATTTTCTGGAGAAGAAGGTAAGCCTTATAACGTGGGATAATCATAAGCAAAACGGGTGAAGGCGCACCTTCACCCGTTTTGCATTATACAATAGTTTTCAGCAGTTCTTCAATATCTGCTTTAAGTCGCAGATATGGCGTTGCGCTCTTGTAGTCGGTGTTCTTGCTGAGCATAGTGGCCACGTCGCACTGGCTGTGGCGGTAGGATGCCAGCTCGTTGTTGTACTGCTGGCGGTGGTAGGCATAGCGCTCGATCTCCTCTTCGCGCTTGCTGCGCAGGTGACGGCACACCGGTTGCATGATGCGCATTGTCACCCCGTTCATTATGTGGTGCCCCTGAATATAAAAATAGGTCTCGTCGGGGGAAATGCCGAGCGTGGTAAATTCGTCGCACATCCTCTTGTGCTCCTCAATGAAGCCGGGGAACTGTTTTTCGAGCAAATGAATATTGTGCAACACGCGGTTGCTGAGCTGTTGCAAGGAGTAGGCTGGGTTGCCCAAAGTAAATGACGAGAGACGGACAATCTCGCAGAACCTGAGCAGGCTCATTGTCTTTGTGTCGTGCTTACGGTAGAGAAGTATATTCCACACGAACAACGGATAGCATATGCGCGAGTAGAGCTTGAAGAATTCATTGAAGACTATCACGTTGCTGTCATTCTGTGTGCATAGCACGCAAACTTGTTTCAGGCTGCCGGCATAACAACGGTAGTTCTCAATAGAGTAGGCATATGTGTGCAGTATGAATTTGTTCTCAATCATATGCCTGGATGTCGATGTGGCGCCCTGTAGCAGATAGTCGTAGTCGCTGTCCACGCAGGCAATCATGTTGCGACCGTAGGCGGCCTTGCCAAGCAGGTTCATCATTGCCTGCTTCTTGCCTTTGGTGAGGGTGGTGCGTGCCGGGAGCATAATCTCAAAATGCACCTTGTCGCTTTCGTGTTCGTTGAAGACAGAACGCCAAAAGGAGATATCGTCATAGCTCTCTACGTATGCTATGATGCGCTGTGCAGCACGCTTTGGCCTCAAAGCATTGGCTGCCTCTATGAAGTTTGAATTGAGATATTCGGTAAGCCTTTTCATATCTCAGTTGTGTCTTGTTTTAACCTTTAACCACACTTCGTGTGCTTGAACCTGCTCGCGCTCGCTGTAAAAGCTCAAGCAAGCTTGGCTTTTGTTCGCTTACTCCCAGCTTTCCGCTTTAACCACACTACGTGTGGTTGAGCCCGCTCCTGCTCGGCATAGTAAAAACAAGTTCTACCTCTGCTCTCGCTTACTCGCGGCTTTCACCTTTCACCTTTCACCTCACCTTGTAATGTCTTCCATCTCAGTCACTGCATCCATCCATCCGTCCATTACAATGGCGGGCGAGTGGGTGCACAAGATAATCTGCGTGTTGGGGTTGAGTGTGCGTACAAGGGTGATGAGACGCTGTTGCCACTCTATGTGCAGCGAAATCTCGGGCTCGTCCATGAGCATCACTCCCGGACGGTTTTCCTGTACAAGTGCTGTGAGCAGGATGACAAGAATCTGTTTCTCGCCCGATGAGAGCACGTATGGCGATATCCTCTCGCCATATTGGTTGAAGAATATCTCGTTGCTGTCGCGTACTATGGTCTTTGCCGTGGCTGCGAACAGCTCGTCAATGAGGTCCTGGAACTGTTTTTTTGGTTTGGTGAGCTCTGTGGCAAGGCGCTGGTCATCGGGGTTGCCGCTTGTGAGCAGTGATATTATCCTGTTGCCTATGTTCACCTGGTAGTTGAGGTAACGGCGCTGCAGATTGTAGAGCTGCCAGTCGAGCTCCGTGCGTATGTCGGCACCTGGAATCTTCTCGAACATCTCGCCGCTAAGAATGGGACGGTCTATGCTGCTTATTATGTCGAAGTTGATGCTTGTCGCGTCCTCGGGGTAGAACGTTACCTTTACACCATCCTCGGGGGTGTTGGTAAGCAGTCCCATTCCCATTATCTTCAGGTGGCGTGCCGAGCGGTTGATTATGGTACTCTTGCCCATGCCGTTGCTGCCGCTAAGGATGTTCACGTCGGGGCGTAGTTCCCAATAGATGTGCTTGCGGTTGCTCCACAGGGAGTCAATCTCTATGCTCTTTATGTATTGTGCCATCTTCTCCATAATACTTCTTCTTGCTGTGATGCAAGCAAATTTATGCAATGTTTGTGTAAAAACAAATAGCAAATGGTGAATTATATTTAAAATTATAAAAATAGTCGCTTCGTTTGTCCGTTTGGATATTTTTGTGACTATATTTGTGATATGGCTTTAAAACAATTACTATGATACGAATTTTCTGCAAGAACAATGGTGTGACAAGGGAATTTCACAGCGGCGTGTCGCTGCGCGAGGTCTATGATGCAATGGAGCTGGACATGCCTTATGGCGTGATTGCAGCCCGTGTTAACAATGTTACCCGTGGGTTGGCGTTGAGGCTCAACCGCCACAAGGATGTGGAGTTCATAGATGTAAGGTGTGATGATGGCATGCGCATGTATGTCCGCTCGCTCACATTCATCTTCATGAAAGTGATGAACGAACTTTTCCCTGGCGAGACGGTGCGCTTTGAGAATGCCATCTCAAAAGGCTACTACTGCCGCATGGATGTTCCTGTGAGTGAAGAGCAGGTGGCGATGGTGCGCGAGAGAATGCGTCGCATAGTAGAGAGTGACATTCCATTCAAGAGGGTGGAGTGCCACACGGCCGAGGCCATTGAGATATTCGAGCGCATGGGACGCATGGACAAGGTGCGCCTGCTCGAGACTTATGGACGCCTTTATACAAGCTATTATGAGCTTGACGGCTATGTCGACAGCTATTATAACGGACTTGTGCCAAGCACAGGCTATATTGCACTCTTTGAAGTAGAGAAGTATGACGATGGCATACTGCTCCGCGTTCCAAATAAGGAGCGCCCCACAGAACTTGAGGACAAGATACCGCAGGAGAAACTGCACGAGCTTTTTGAGGAACGCTTGCAGTGGCACCAGAAGATGGGTGTTGAGACTATCGGTGATTTCAACAAGGCTGTGCGCGCCGGTTACGGTACGGACCTTGTGAACGTATCCGAGGTGTTGCAGGAGCGTCGCCTTTCAAGGATTGCCGACGAGATATTGCTGCGTAATGCAAAGGTGGTTCTTATTGCCGGTCCTTCGTCTTCGGGCAAGACGACATTCAGCAAACGCTTGAGTGTGCAGCTGCTTGCCTGTGGTCTCAAGCCCTATGCGATTTCGCTCGACGACTATTTTGTGAACCGCACGCACACACCCCGCAAACCCGATGGCGACTACGACTTCGAGTCAATCTACTCCATTGACCTCCCTTTCTTCAATGACTCTTTGAGCCGTATGCTCAAGGGTGAAGCGGTTGATGTCCCCACTTACAACTTCAAGACCGGGGAGCGTGAGTTCAATGGCAATCGCCTGAAACTGACGCCGCAGATGGTACTTGTGATTGAGGGCACGCATGCATTGAACCCCATGCTCACGTCGCAGGTGGCCGACAGCGACAAGTTCCGCATCTACGTGTCGGCACTTACTTCCATCAAGCTCGATTACCACAACTACATATCAACATCGGACAACCGTCTTCTCCGCCGCATGATACGCGATGCCAAATACCGAGGCTATCCGGCACAGGAGACCATAATGCGCTGGCCCGATGTTCGTCGTGGTGAGGAGAAGTGGATATTCCCGTACCAGGAGAATGCCGATGTGATGTTCAACTCCTCGCTCTTCTATGAGCTTGCGGTGTTCAAGTCACAGGCAGAGCCCATGCTCCGTGCCGTGCCCGAGAACTGTACCGAGTATTCCGAGGCGCAAAGGCTTTTGCGTTTTCTGGAATATATTGTACCTTTGCAGGACAAAGAGTTGCCTCCCACATCGCTCGCGCGTGAGTTCCTTGGTGGTAGTAGCTTCAAGTATTGAATGGACTGGCAAGGCTTTTGGATGCCTTGTCATACTGAGCGTAGCGAAGTATCTCATTTGATGTTTTAACAGATATGTCCGACAGTTCATATTCACAGATACAACAACAGCAACAGGCTCTAACCCAGACCCTGTCGCCACAGCAACTGCTGGCAGTGCAGCTGCTTGAGATGACGACGGTTGAGATTGAGGAGAGGGTGCGAGGCGAGGTTATGGATAACCCCGCCCTTGATGCCATAGAACCCGATGACGCTGTGGCGCAGGAGGGTGGCGAAGAGGATGCTCCCGATATATATTCGGCAGGGGTGGATGGTGATGACGACTACAGCGGCAACGATGACATCCCGGTCGCGTCGGGCGGCTATGTGTCGTCAATGGAAAATGTTTATGGCGATGCGGTCTCATTTGGCGATACATTGATGGAGCAGCTTGGCTCGCTCTCGCTCTCGCCCGATGAAATGGCTATTGGCGAGTATATAATAGGAACTCTTGACGAGGATGGTCTGCTGCGCAAACCGCTGTCCGAGATTGAGGATGAGCTGTTGATATACAATAATATATCTGCCGACGAAGAGCAGCTCCTGTCGGTGCTCAAGGCTATACAGACATTTGAACCGGCGGGCATTGCGGCGCGCGACCTCAAGGAGTGTCTGCTGCTGCAGCTTGAGCGCAATGCCTCCTCCAAGGATTATTCTCTCCACAAAAGGATACTGACCGACTGCTATGATGAATTTGCCGGCAAACATTGGGGTGCAATCCCGGAGAAAGTTGGCGCGGATGATGAGGAATGCCGTGAGGCCATTGCCGATATCGTGAGGCTCAATCCCCGTCCGGGTGCATCGCTTACCGAGGGAATCGGGCTCAGCCGCCAGCAGGTAATGCCCGATTTTGTGCTCGATGTGGTTGATGACAAGGTCTACGTATCGCTCAACAACTTC
Source organism: Bacteroidaceae bacterium (assembly GCA_045644005.1). GTDB lineage: Bacteria > Bacteroidota > Bacteroidia > Bacteroidales > Bacteroidaceae > HGM04593. Next base: position 16,845 of record JAZRGF010000234.1, read on the forward strand.
CATATTCCCTCCTTGCGCGTGAATGGCGATTTTATTCAAATGCTCGATGAACAGGCCGTGGGCAACAATGCCGAGCAGCGTGCGGCTGCTCTGTTCCTGAAACAGAAGATTGAAGCAGCAAAGGGATTTATCACAGCTGTCGAGCAGCGCGAAATGACAATGCTTGCCACAATGCGTGCCATTGCATCGTTGCAGAAGGAGTACTTTCTCAATGGTGGCGATGAGGCTCTCCTCAAGCCTATGATTCTGGAAGATGTGGCCAAGATTACCGGTTATGACATATCCACAACATCGCGTGTATGCAATAGTAAGTATGTCCAGACACCTTGGAGCGTGACTCCGTTGAAATACTATTTCAGCGATGGCGTGACAATGGCCGATGGCACGACGCAGTCGGTCTATGAATTGTTCCGTGTCATCCGTGAGCTTGTCGATGCCGAGGATAAGGCTAATCCACTCACCGACCAGGCTTTGCAGGAGGTGCTTGCAGAGCAGGGTTATAATGTGGCACGCCGTACGGTTGCCAAGTATCGCGAGCAGTTGAATATACCTGTTGCCAGGTTGCGCAGGGAGTGACCGAATAAAAAATACCGTTATGAAACGCAGTATCACCTTTCTCTTTCTGTTGCTTGTTGTTTTAATGCAATCCTTTGCACAAAACAATGAGTATCCCGTTGTTCGTGAGTGTGAGGTGCAGAGTGAAATACTTGGTTGTACAAAGAAGTATTGTATATATCTGCCCAAAGGTTATACCGATGGCGAAAAGCACTTCCCGGTTCTCTATTTGCTCCATGGTTTGACCGACACGCATACCGCGTGGCGCGACAAGGGAAATGTAAAAGATATCGCTACTGAACTTATCAATGACGGCAAGGCACAGGAGATGATAATTGTGATGCCCGATGCCGGCACCACCTACGACGGTTACTTCAACTGCGAGGGATGGCGTTACGAGGATTTCTTCTTTCAGGAATTCATTCCGCATATCGAAAGTACATACCGCATCATCCCCGGCAAGCAGCACCGTGCAATAGCCGGCCTATCGATGGGCGGTGGCGGAACCACATGGTATGCAATAAACCACAGCGAGATGTTCTCAAGCGCCTATGCAATGAGCGCGCTCATGGGACTGGTCAATGACAGCTGGATAACACGTGACCCCGACGCACGTCGCAGGGTATTCATGGAGAGCGCTGTGGCAAACAACAACATCACGGCTGTCGAGAACGCGACACAGGAGCTGTGTGCCATGATAGCATCGGTGCGCTGGTTCATTGATGTGGGTGATGACGATTTTCTCTTCGACAACAACATGGAGTTCATAAAGGCAATGCGCCAAAAGCGTATCCCTTACCAGTTGCGCGTGCGCGACGGTGCCCACGCGTGGCAATATTGGCAGCAGGCACTCTTCATTGCACTGCCGTTCGTTTCCCAGGGCTTTAGCGATTAAATCTTATAATATTTGCAGATTGAGAAAATAACTGTAAATTTGCAGTAATAAGTGCGTGGTGGGTGTTTACCCATTCCTGCGTCAAAAACAATTTGTAATTATGGCAAAGCAGCACATAACAATTGAGGAGGTAAAGGAAGACCTCCGCTATCTGCGTCTGCTGGCACGTGATTTCCCCACCGTGTCGAGCGTGACAACCGAAATTATCAACCTTGCGGCAATCTTGCATCTGCCCAAGCCGACAGAGCACTTTCTTGCCGATGTGCATGGTGAGCACGAGGCGTTCCAGCATATCCTGCGCAATGCGTCGGGTAACATCAAACGAAAGGTGAACGATCTTTTCGGCGATACAATCACGGCCGATGAAAAGAAGGATCTGTGTACTCTGATATATTACCCCGAGGAGAAACTGAAGCTTGTAAGGCAGTCGGATATCAATCTTGACGAGTACTATGAGCGTTCACTG
>JAZRGF010000235.1:0-6530 GCA_045644005.1 Bacteroidaceae bacterium
AGTAAAAACTGAAATACTATTGCGTTAGCGGCCCGGAAATTTCCAGGCCGCTAACGCAATATTTAACACAAGCGATATCAAATATCTATCAATAAATCACTAACTTTGCAAACTGAAACTTAAAAGCCGTTTAAATAAAAAAACAAAACATATCGATATGAAAAAAATTCTACTTTCACTATTCACTTTTTTCTGCATACTTGCAACAGCAAACGCCGAGACCTACACCCACACATTCAAGAGCGGTGAACTCACAACCGCAGGTGGCACTGTCACACTCAGCGACATTGAGTGGAATGCAACAGCTGCGAAAGAAATAGATTGGAACAATACAAAGGGTATTCAATTTGGCAGCAAGAGCAACCCGAACCCTTCATACACACTGAAAACATCAGGCTTTGCAGCTTACAAGATTAAGAGCGTAACAGTCAACAGCAGTATCGCTGCCAGCGGTGATGCAAAGCTGACAATCACTGTCGGTGACCAGGCGTCGGATGCCTACAAGCTCACCACATCAAATGCGGCCTACACATTTGACTGCGACGATACAAACGGCGATATAACCATCAACTGGACAGCTACACAGCGCGCATACTATGTAAAGAGCATCACCGTTGAATATGAGTTGCCAACAGACATGGTTAATATTGAAACCCCCACTTTTAAAACCCCTGAAGGAGTATATGAGAACAAAGTTACTGTAACTGCAGAAACTGCAGACCAGACCCTTGTGCTCTACTACACACTGGATGGCACAGACCCCAGTTATGAAGATTTCCAGAGCGAGACCGGAACAACCAAGTGCAGCAAATACTATGTAATGTACCCCGAACTCACTGAATCGGCAACCATAAAGGCCATGGCCGTAAAAGTGGATGGTGAAACAGTTTACAAGAGTGAAATTGCAGAGGCAAGATACATTGTATCGCCTACCAAACCATATGTTCCTGTTGCAACAATAGTAAGTGGCAACAGATATGCATTCGTGGCAAATGACAGCGTTGCCGATTTCCTTTTCGGTGCTACAAAAGGTAACCTGCAGAGCCGCGCGATATCAGGCAAATATGACAAATACATTGAGACAGTAGAGTACAATGCGTTCACATTCACAAGTACCGACGGAGGCCACACCATCCAGGATGCCGAGGGTAGATATATGTATTTTGAAGGCAATGACGGTAAAGTCTCATTTGCAGCAGAAAAGCCAGCAGCAGGCGCTACTTGGAGCGTGTCAATCAATAACGGGCAGGCAACCATCAAGAACGGCAGCTGCACTCTCTACTATTCAGCAGGCAGCGATATCTTCGGTTGCCATGCCGAGAAGACCGGCGATATGGTATTGCCATCGGTCTACATGGTACGTGAATACCCAAAAGCTACAATCACCCCCGAGAACGGTAGCTACGTACAGGGCTTGAAGGAGTTCACAATCACATGCGATGAGGGCATTGCTGTTTCAAGCGACTTCAGCCTCAAGGCACAGAGCGGCCAGCGCGAGGACCGCACATACGAGATAGACAAGACATATAATTGTACACGAGTTGATGCCAACACTCTGAAATTTACAATAGACGAGGAATTGGTTTCAGTGGACAATGTCAACATTGACCTCATTATCACAGGTGACATTCTCCTGAACCCCGAGGGCATGAACTACAAACACCCCATTAAGGGAAGATGGACACGCAGCATCTACTCATATACCCACGTAGGTTCAGCGGCAGCAGCAACAATAACAGCAGTAGAGCCCACAGACGGCAGCAAGGTAGAGTCTTTGAGCTACATCCTTTTCACATTCAGCAACATTGCCACAACCGTAGATACATCGAAAGAGGCAAAGCTCTACAAGGAGGGAAGCGATGAGGCAATTCCTTTCACATTCACCAACCTCAAGGAGGACGGCACCCACACAGCACAGGAGCAGGGCGGCCTTTTGCTTGACACTCCTGTAACCAAGAACGGCACATACATCCTTGAGATTGCCGACGGCTATTTCGTTGACCGCAACTCAAAGGAGATGAAGGGCATCACACTGAAGTACATTGTCGAGAACAGCACCGGAATTGAGGAGATTATTGCAAACGGTGAGAAGGGTTGGATTGTGTATAGCACAAGCGGCATAAAGGTTCTTGAAACCATGGATGCAAGCAAAGTAAAAGCCTTGCCAAGCGGCATCTACATTGTAAACGGCATAAAGACTGTTATCAAGTAAATATAATGACAACCGGTCAATGAAGGGTGCCGCGGCACCCTTCATTGCGTTTGATTAATAAAGCACTTTGATGAGAAAAGCATTCAGCTGCGTAAGGACAGCAGCTATTATCGGATTCTTTGCACTTGCACAGTGCCTTGCAGGTTGCTCAAACAAAAATACCGACGCCACAAACACGACCGGGCGGGAGATTACAACAGAGCAAGAAGAGAAGGTTGTTGTAATGAAATACGACTTGCCAATCGAGGAGTTCAATGTAATATACGACACCATAAAGTCCAAACAGACAATAGCCGACCTGCTCTATGATTTTGGTTTCAATGCAAACCAGATACATAAGTTGACACAGTGCCCCGACAGCATATTCAATGTACGCAAGATACGCCCCGGACAGGCCTGCGCCCTGCTGTGCGACAAAGACAGCGCAGCCACTCCACGCTATTTCATCTATGAGGAGAGCCCCAAATCATACATCACTTTTGACCTTACCAATGACTACAAGGCCATGCGCAAGCGCAAGCCTGTAGAGTGGCGCGAGAGCGAGGTTGCGGGCACGGTGAAATCATCGCTGTGGTTTGCAATGGAAGAAAACAACGCTTCGCCGTTGTTGGCTGTGGAGATGTCGCACATATTCGGTTGGTCAATAGACTTTTTCGGAATTCAGCGCGGTGATGAATTCCGCGTGATATATGCACAGGAGTATGTAGAGGAGACACCGCTCAACAACTACCGCATTGTGGCAGCATCGTTCAAGGCATCGGGCAACCTTGTATATGCCATCCCATTTACACAGGCCGGCGAGGAGCTTTTCTATAACAGCGACGGCAACAGCCTGGAGGGTGCATTCCTTAAAGCACCGCTCGACTACTACCGCATATCGTCAAAGTTCTCCAACAGCCGTTACCACCCGGTACTGAAGCGCCGCCGTGCGCACCATGGTGTTGACTATGCAGCGCCAAAGGGTACACCTGTATATGCAATTGGCAGCGGCAAGGTCATAAAGAAAGCCTACCAAGCGAATGGCGCAGGCTACTACCTGAAGATACGTCACAATGCCACATACACCACAAGCTACATGCACCTCTCGGGCTATGCCAAGGGCTTGAAGGAGGGCGATTACGTGAAGCAGAAACAGGTTATCGGCTACGTGGGTTCAACAGGCCTTTCAACAGGTCCTCATCTCGATTTCCGCGTATATGAGAACGGCAAGCCCATTAACCCGCTGACAATAAAGTCACAACCCAAGATGCCCATCAGCGCAGAGAACAAGGACAGTTTTGCCGTTGTCTGCGACTCGCTTGTAAAACGCCTGACAGCAATTCCCATGGCAACAACCATTGCCGAAAACACCTCTTTGGAGCAGGCTGTACAATAAACATACCAAGCGAACCTTTGACATAGGATATTTGTTATTCTTGCAACGGCACTTGTGCCGAAAACCATTGAAAAAAAATGAAAAAAGGAGATTTCAGGACAACTATTCTTGTATCTACATACAACTGGCCCAAGGCGCTGGAGCTGTCCATCAGAAGCATGCAAGGGCAGACTATACAGCCGCACGAAATTGTCATTGCCGATGACGGCTCGGGCAAGGAGACAAAGGAACTCATTTCGCGCCTAAAAAAGGAGTGCTCCATTCCCATTGTACACGTGTGGCACCCCGACGAGGGATTCCGCAAGACCATGATACTAAACAAGGCTATAGCCAAAGCAACAGGAGAGTACATACTGCAGGTAGACGGCGATGTAATCCTGTCGCGCCACTTTGTGAGCGACCACATTGAACTTGCCGAGAGGAACCACTTCGTTTGCGGTAGCCGTGTGAAGCACAACAAAGAGATTACCCAAAAGATTATTGCCGGTGGGGATTTCCCGCCACGCATATGGGATATGCCGCTTGCTTTTATGGCCAATGCACTCCGCTCGCGCCTTTTGCGCCGGTTTATGGCAAAGCGCTATGCACGCAGGATTGACCACCTGAGGGGCTGCAACATGGCATTCTGGAGAGAGGATGCAATAAGAATCAATGGTTATAATGAGGATTTGCAGCAGTGGGGTCACGAAGACAGTGAGTTCGCATTCCGTCTTCACTTTGCCGGCGTTGAAAAAAAGGCGCTCAAGGGAGGAGGCTGCGTATACCATCTTCACCACAACGAATTTTCAAAGTGCAATGAGAGCCCCCACCGCCGGGAAGTCGAGAGGGTAAAGAGCGAGAGACTCAAATGGTGCAATAACGGAATAGACAAATATCTATAAACAAGATACTCGATCAAACAGATACCCCAAAGGTCCGAAAGGCTTTTGGGGTATCTTATATCATCTGCTTCAACACAATACAATAACTACCAATGTTACTGCACTGACCAGCCCCCATAGTATAACACCTTGCAGCAATGGCTTCACCCCCACCTGCCTCAATACCGCAGGCGACAGGGATGCACCAATGAAAAACATTGTCAAAGTAAGGCTTTTACGGGCTATACCGTTTATCGTTTTACCCACCTGCGGAACTGCATCGAGCAAATATGTATTGACCAGCATCGCTACAACAAACCACAGGATAAACCAAGGCACTTTAATTTTCTTGTCCTTGCTGCGGAATATCACGCAGGTGAGAAGGGCAACAGGAATAATCCACAAAGCACGTGTAAGCTTTATGGTAGTTGCAACTTCCAGAGCTGTCTCACTATAGGCTGCACCTGCACCCACCACCGAGCTTGTATCGTGTATGGCTATGGCAGCCCAGGTACCGAACTGCACATCGTCCAAACCTAAATATCGCCCTATTGGAGGGAAGATGAAAAGCGCTACTGCATTAAGTATAAAGACAGTGCCAAGCGCAACAGACATTTCACTATCCTTTGCCTTTATCACCGGCCCCACTGCTGCTATTGCACTTCCACCGCAAATGGCGGTGCCAGAGCTTATGAGGTACGATGTATTCTTGTCTACCTTCAACAACAGGCGCCCTACAAGCCATCCCAGCAACAGTGTCCCGAACACAGAAACTACAGTAAACATCATACCATCCTTACCAGAAGCCAATGCCGCCTCGACATTCATGCCGAAGCCGAGTCCCACAACGGAATATTGCAACAGTTGCTTCGACATTTTCTTGTTGAAAGCAGGATATGGTTGCCCACACACAAGTGCAAAAGCCAGGCCAAGAAACAATACCACAGGTGGCGTTGCCCAAGAACCAAGAAACATCATACTTGGGATACATGTTGCAATCAAAGCCACTGCTATCACAGCAAGCAGTGTCACATATACTGTGCCCGAATATTTTTTCATAATCTTATTTTTTCTTTTTAGGATTGGCAGGAAACCAGCCCTTCTCTACCCTTTTCTTTTGCTGGAACACCTCACCAATGCTCCAAAACGAAGAGAATGCTACAACACCAAGAATTATCGACAGCACCAGGCTTTCTACCAACAACGAAAAGACACCGGCAACTATCCCCAGGAAAAGAAAGAGCCACCAGCTCTTTACACCTATGTAATATTCAGCCTTTATCACCAATGGGTGGAACAAACCGATAATAAGGAAAGTTGCTACACCAATAATTACTCCCAAGAAATTCAACTCCATACAATGAACATTTATTCTATAAGAATACAATCAGAGCCTGGTGATAACCGGGCTCTGATTGTATATAATAGCAATTACCACTTCAAGAACCTGTGTGTACGCACCGCGCCATTCTCCTTGATGACAAGGATATATGCGCCCTGTGGCTGGCCGGCAAGCGACACTGCAACAGCCGCGCCATTGGCTACAGACTTGCCTACCGACATCCCGCCAAGATTATAGACCGCAACAGCGGTTCCTGCAGCAATGCCATTGCAGATGGTACTCTCTGTAGCCTTGTCATATTCAACCTCACAGGCATTCACGCCAACCTTGTCAATAGCGGTCTCTGCGCCGTTTATTGTGCTCACACGCAATGTATGTGTGTATGTCTGTGATGAAGGACAATGATACTGGCTCTCTGTGCCGGGACCACAGCTGCCGTTACCCAAACCGCGCTGCATGTAGTCGAATGTAGCATACACAACATCGTCCTTCTTCAAGTCCCAAGGATGAAGCTGTGGGGTAAGATACTGACGCTGGTCGTAGTGTGAAAGTGAGAATGACACCACTCCCTGGGCCTCAATCTTGATTGTGTTGCCATTTTCGGGGTTCCACATTGTAAGGTCGCGCAATGCCATGCGGTTACCGTGTGACTGTGGATGTGGATACATCTCGAACATATCGTCAACGGTTGTTGTATAACGGCCAAGGAAAGAACCTGTCTGGCGGTCGATATAATTTTCC
>JAZRGF010000236.1:0-8717 GCA_045644005.1 Bacteroidaceae bacterium
CATTGGAGTGACGGTCTACTTGCTTAGCACTAATAAAGATACTTCCTTTTGTTATTTCTCATTCATTTTGAGGAGCGTCAATTCGGTACTTTGGGGAGATAAACCTCCCGTCGTCGCAAACGACACTACTTTCGTGTCGTCGCTTTGAAAAATAATCAAGTAAACTTGTTATTTCTCGCTCGTTTATTCGTATATTAGCGCATCCTAAAAGATTACAACTTTAAAAATATAAAGAATATGTCAAACAAATCAAAGCTTTCATTGGCAGCCGAACTGTTGAAAATCAAGGCTGTAAAGTTGCAGCCCGAGCAGCCATTCACTTGGGCATCGGGTTGGAAATCGCCATTCTACTGCGACAACCGCAAGACATTGTCGTTCCCTGCATTGCGCACACGCGTTAAGTTGGGACTCGCAAACCTCATTCTCCAGGAGTTCCCCGAGGCCGACATCGTTGCCGGTGTTGCAACAGGCGCCATTGCACAGGGTGCACTTGTAGCCGAGGAGCTTGCAAAGCCATTCGTATATGTTCGTCCAAAGGCTAAGGACCACGGTATGGGCAACCAGATTGAGGGCGACGTTTTCCCAGGCGCAAAGGTTGTAGTTGTTGAGGACCTTGTATCAACAGGTCTCAGCAGTTTGCGTGCAGTTGACGCTTTGCGTGCTGCAGGTGTTGAGGTTATCGGTATGGTAGCATCATTCACATACGGTTTCAGCGTTGCAACCGAGGCTTTTGAGAACGCAGGCGTGAAGCTCATCACACTCACCGACTACGAGGCAGTGCTCGAGGCAGCCAAGGAGACCGGCTACATCACCGAGGAGGTTATGCCAACTCTCCAAGAGTGGCGTGCAAACCCATCGGAGTGGAGAAACGATTTGAAGTGATACACTATGAGCCAATACGAAAGTAGTGTAAAACTTATCCCCTATCCACAGTCAAGGGTATATGCCAAGCTCGAGGACCTCAACAACCTTGAGGGTCTGAAGGACAAACTGCCACAGGACAAGATAAAGGATTTGACCTACAGCCGCGATGAGGCCACCGTGAGCGTTCCCCCAATGGGCAACGTAACCATCAGAGTGGTTGAACGCGAGGAGCCCAAGTGCATCAAGCTCGAGGCTGTAGGCTCACCCATCCCCGTGAACATGTGGATACAGATTATCCCCAACGGCGAGGAGGCAGCCAAAATGCGCGTGGTGATAAAAGCCGAAGTAAACTTTATGCTGCGCAAAATGATTGACAAGCCTTTGACCGAGGGAGTTGAAAAGATTGCCGAGGCATTGTCGCTCATCGCATACTGATAGAGGCAATACCGGCATTATAGAAAAATTGGGCATTCCCGATGTGCGCGCACATCGGGAATCCGTTTAATACCATAAACTATGGCAAAGAAACTTTGGGAAAAGAACATAGACGTAAACCCCGAGATTGAGCGTTTCACCGTGGGCCGAGACAGAGTGCTCGATACTATGCTCGCACGCTATGACGTACTTGGCTCGCTTGCACATTGCAAAATGCTTGAAAGCATTGGAATGCTCACAAGCGAAGAGCGCTTGCAGCTGCGACAAGGACTATGGGGTATATACTCTGCCGTTATGACAGGCACGTTTATCATTGAAAATGGCGTTGAAGACGTCCACTCACAGGTGGAGCTTATGCTCACACGAAAGCTCGGTGACATAGGCAAGAAAATCCACAGCGGCCGTTCACGCAACGACCAGGTGCTTCTTGACCTGAAGCTTTTTACCCGCCATGAGTTGCAAGAGATTTGCGAGGCTGTCATTGCACTTTTCGACGCACTGCAAAAGCAGAGCGAGGAGCACAAAGAGGTGCTCATGCCGGGCTACACCCATCTGCAGGTAGCAATGCCGTCGTCGTTCGGCCTGTGGTTCGGCGCATACGCCGAGAGCCTTGCCGATGATATGCTCTTTCTGCAAGCTGCCTACAAGATGTGTAACCGCAACCCGCTTGGTTCGGCTGCCGGATACGGCTCATCGTTCCCACTCAACCGCACAATGACAACGGAGTTGCTGGGATTTGACTCAATGAACTACAACGTAGTGTATGCACAGATGGGACGCGGCAAATGCGAAAAGAACATTGCATTTGCCCTTGCAAGCGTTGCCGGCACGTTGTCAAAGATGGCATTCGATGCCTGCATGTTCAACTCGCAGAATTTCGGGTTCGTGAAGCTACCTGCCGAGTGCACCACAGGCAGCAGCATTATGCCACACAAAAAAAACCCCGATGTCTTTGAGATTATGCGCGCAAAGTGCAACCGCCTGCAGGCATTGCCAATGGATATTGCAATGATAATGAACAACCTGCCAAGCGGCTACTTCCGCGACCTGCAAATCATCAAGGAGCTGTTCCTGCCCGCATTTGCCGACATCAAGGAGTGCCTTGCAATGGCAACATACATAATTGAGCGCATTGAAGTGAACAAGAATATTCTCAACGACAGCCGCTACGACGCCATGTTCAGCGTAGAGGAGGTGAACCGCCTTGCCACAGAGGGAATGCCGTTCCGCGATGCCTACAAGAAAGTAGGGCTCGATATCGAGGCCGGAACATTCACCCCCAACAAGGATGTACACCACACCCACGAAGGCAGCATTGGCAACCTGTGTAACGAGGAGATAAAGAAACTGATGTACGGCATATACAACGCCATGGACTTCGACAAAGCCCGCAATGCCGAAAAGGCACTATTGAGTGAATAAAGAACGTTAAACAGCCCGGGGAGAGCAATATATGCCACACCCGGGCGTTTATATGACAAACACAACCTCGATGAAAAGAATTGCCCGTACAGTCCTTTTGCTTATATCCATACTCGCCTTTGCCGCATGCGAAGGCGACAACCCATATTCAAGCTACCATGCCAACGTAGTCTTTGACGGCACCATATATCCTTACAACCAGGCGCGCAGCTATGGGCAGTTCATCGGCATAAGAAAAGGTGCGAACATCGGCGAATACAAGGTTACCGATGCAATGGGCAAGACACAGACCGTGAGCATCCCGCAGATACATCTGCAACAGGGCAAGTTCTACTACGGCCTTGGCGGCCTCATCATTGGTACCCCCACAATGGGCGACGGCAATCTCTGCGCATATGACTGGGCCTGCCCCAGCTGCGACCTTGCGCGCTACCGCGTAGAGATAGACTACACCATGGGGCACGCCACATGCCCGCGCTGCGCCACAAAGTACGACCTCAACAGCAGCGGCATAGCCATAGAAGGCGACTCGCGCCCACTCTGGCGCTACCGCGTCTATGACAATGGTTCCCAGGTCATAATACAAAATTAAAGATAAAGCATTGTATATCTCACACGTTTATTGTATCTTTGCACACGTTGTGGAAACCACAACAAAACATAAGGTCGCTCGAATGGTGGAATCGGTAGACACGAAGGACTTAAAATCCTTTGGCCTTAACAGCCGTGCGGGTTCAAGTCCCGCTTCGAGTACTGAACTAAAGACAATCCCTTGTAAGACAAAAACTTACAAGGGATCGCCGTGTTTATATACATAAACATTTCTGCAAAGACGGGGAAAAATGGATTAAACCGAGGGTGTAATGACTACACGCCAAACATCGTTACTGTCTTTTGTAACATACCCTCTATCGAGCAATGTGCGCAACATCTTTTGTATTGCAGAACGGTTTATGCCCAATGTTTCCTGCAAATAGGCCAATGTAGCTCTATCTTCACGCTGCAAGGCGCGTAGTATTTTTCCGTAAGTAGGAGTCCTGAAAGCAACTCGCTCGCCATCGTACCACCATATATTCTCATCACGCTCAGTCAGGAAAAGAATATCATTCTCTATCTCCTTTTCAATTACTCCCATCATATATTTATAGAACGGACGAATGTCTTTCAGCGATGCGTGCGCACCTTCTGCCGGCGTGTTCCCAACTATCATATCACTACGATGCAAAGCCTCAAGATATTCTTGCTTGGCACGACTACGTATCACTATCATTGGGTAGTTATGCTTTGAGAGTATATAATTTACCATCAAACGAGCTATACGACCATTTCCATCCTCAAATGGGTGAATGCGGATATAGCGATAGTGGAAAATTATTGCCAATTCAGTAGGTGAGAGCACTCCTTCTTCCTCGGCTTTGTTGTACCACTCCACCAAATCGGCCATAAGCGCAGGCGTTTCCTCGGGCGAAGCATAGTCGAAACGGTCGCCATAGCGTGTTATCACACTGTTAGGGCGAGTTTTGTAACGCCCTGCGTGAACAACATAGCTTGTCTGCACACCACCAGGCAGTGTGCGATAAATAGTATAATCCTCACGCAAAAGAGTGCGATGCAGGGTACGGATGAAGTTCTGTGTCAATGGTTGCTTGCTTTCGCCCGACTCTGTCAACATCATCTGCAAGCCCACATTACTAGCTTTCATCTCCTCACAATCACGGAAATCGGCTTCGCCAATAACTTTTCCAAACAAAAGCAACAACTCTGTTTGACCATAAGTGAGCGTATTACCCTCAATATGGTTGCTATTATAGTTAAAATCAACAGTAAACTTCCTGCTCAACCTATTACGGTCATCATCAGTCAAAGGCTGAAGTTCCTGCCAACTATCCAATATACTTTGTAACTTTTTCATATAATTTTATCATTCACCACCATTTTCGGTGGTACATTTACCACCATTTTCGGTGACAAATGTAAAACAAATCAGCTTTTAATCCAAATAATCAACAATTATTATGCTTAACAAAGCTATTAAAGGCAAAGTTTAAAGACTATTTAACTGCATTGCCACAATTTCCGCTTCTTCGGGCGAGACACAAGCGTTTGGGAATACGCAGCAAGGAGATAAAGCAATCTATCCAGAGCACCACTATCCAGGTGCAAGATTTCTCCTGCAGTAAAAGCTGCAAGTACAAGAATTACGGGAATCAAATCCCGCCACCACTTTGCGCTATCACATACAGAAGCAACATCTATTCTACGCCTTCTTTTCTTTGCAGATTTTCTCCGGCGGTTATTGTATGGTTTGCAATCTTTCTCCAAACATTTTCTCAACGCATGGAGTTCCTTGTTAAAATCATCCCACTCGTCTTTAGGCACTATTACCACGGGCAAACATTCTACTACTGATACATTTGTCTCAAAAGTCATATTTTAATACTCCGAACTCTCCAATGAACACTTTGCACATTTTTGTCCGGTTTCGGGGCAAAGGTAATAGAAGGATTTATACATAAAGGAAAAATAAAGTGGGGTAAAAATTCAGGTTTTCACCATACTTTTTTACCCCATTTTAGAATTTAGAGTCTTATTAATTCATACCCAATTTATACATTCTTTCTTTTATTAAAGGTTCCACTTTTTGTTTAAAAGTTTTGTATGCCTTTACCCAGTTTTTTACATTTTGGTATTTCTCCTTTCCAATATAGCCTTTATGCCCTTTTCCACACCCATCACTTATTAAACCATACAGAACAAAAACATCATAAATAAAAGAATATTGTTTTACTTTTTTAGCACTCCCAAAATTTCCTTTATCATTAAGATCTCTGCAAATCATCGAAGCAATATTTCCTAATCGAGCACTGGATTCCCTTTTGTGTTTACCCATAGACCCATAATCATCAGGACTTATTTTTTTCCGAAACTCATACTCTTCAATAATCACATCCAGTTCTTCATTTGAGTAGAAACAGAGTTCACCATAAGTACGCCCAAAATCTGACTTGAATTCACACAAATCATCATTCTCTTCCAAGTCATCATTTTCATCGTTGGACTTTAATATATTATAATCATAAAATATCGCAAGTTTTTGCGAAAGTTCATTATATATAAGTCTATAAATCCCTGGTGACTTAAATCCAACCTCTTCTGGCCAACCTTTTATTTTGCCTGACTCATCATCAAGAATAGTACTTTTTATTTTATACTCATTTCCCTCTCCACACAAATTAAAGAACTTTAAAATTTTAGCCAATTCTAAAATACATTCAACATCTTCATTCCCCCACCAAAACATTTCCCTTTGTCTCAATATACATGTATCATATGGTGCAAGTGTGAACTCATACTCATCCAACAATGGCTGAAGTGTTTCCATTTGCAGTTGTACTTCTTTTTTATATTCTTCTATCAATCTTTGTTCTTCTTGTTCAGTCATCAACATTTTCTCCATTATTATATCCTTTTTTGATTGTATTTCCAGCAATTACCACCAATGCAAACACATAGCATCCCCAAATGTACAAAAAATCCAATTTCTATTAACAACTATTTCAGCAAACTTGGCGAGAATGATGAACCCATATATAAAAATAAAAAGTGCACCATTAGAAAAGGTGCACTCTATGTAAAATTATGTTTCTTTAAAATTGCCGTACGCAGTGCGATCCGCAGCACCCTGCTGACGACAGAAAGGCTTGCAACGGCGAGCGAGGGACGGACGAGTTATATTGCCTTTGGCAATTCACGAGCAGGAGGAGTGAGCAACTGGTGCGCCCGAGTGCCGAGTTCTTTGGTACTTTCTGTCGCACAGAAAGTACAAGACATAACGACAATAAGAAAAAAACAGAAAACAGATTAAAGGTTAAATTCTGCTGTTGAATTAAATCTTTATTTATATTGCCCCAAAGACTTTGCTGGTGAGCCCAAAGTAACCGTTCAACAGCTGTTATTAAAAGTAATTCTTTACCGCAAATTCATACTGTTCAATAAATATTTGCTTAAATGCAGCTATATTGTTCTGCTCATAGAACATCAACATCGCCTTTTTATAATCGATAGAATCTACGGTGCGAAAAGATATCGGGCAATATCCCCACGCCATAAGAATAGCATTACTACTGATTCTTGCTGTTCGCTTGTTGCCATCGGTAAATGGTTGTATGTACAATAACAGCACCAATGCAAGCAAAGCCTTCTCAAAAACATCTTCCTTAGCATTGATTAATCGACAAGTATCCTCCAACGCTTCACGTATCTGGAATTCATTGTCAAGAGGACGATAATTTGTACCTGTTATACCGACACGTCTTCTACGGATACCACTTCCAACACCCAACTCTTTTGTCAAGATGCTATGAATATCCTCAATCCGTCTTACAGACACCTCTTTAAGGTAATCAGGGCAATCAAGAATGAAATCCAAAGCATCTTTATGATTCAATAGCATCACAGCCTCTTCTTTGGTTTTTCCTTGAGCTGTTTCTTTCTCTTTCAACAATCGTTCAGTTTCAAGAAGAGAGTATGTATTGCCCTCTATTTGCGATGATTTCCAAGACAAATCTACTCCCAAACGCTCCATCTCCTTGCGGTACTCAAAATCGGACAAGGTACTCATATTTGCCAAAAAGTTCTTGTGAGCAGCGTCAAGCCTTGCTTTTTCCTCAGCAGTAAATAGAGTAACATTCGGTAATACTTCACAAATCAGTTGGAAATTAAATGATTCTTGCACCAAGCGTTCATCTACATCGTTCACAAAATATGTGTCGATGTCCAACGGCATCATTAAGTGCGCCTGAGCAGACAAGGAATATCGAGTTGCTTTTCCCTTACCTCCTACGACGATATCGCCTTTTTGCACACACTCTGCAATTATTCGCTTCAATGTCCTTTCGTTTGGAGCATTTGTCAAAGCCTCTGCAATTTCCACCCTGCTCGATGAAGGATTATAATGCAGGAACTGTAATATTTCCACCTGTATTGTCATACTATTCAATATCTATTCGGGACAAAAATAATGTTATTTCTTTAAATTACGGGACAACCGAATCAAATTTTGTCCCGAATTGAATCAATTTTGTCCCGAATTGAAAATTGACAACATCTTATTTATTGTGGGCACAAGGTTGTTGCCAAGATTTCCGTTTCTTCGGGCGGTTACAAACGTTTGCGAATATGCGACAAGGATATAAAGCAACCTATCCATAGCAACGTTGCTATTACAAAACGCTATCTTGGTTTGAGACAAGAGGAAATATTGCAGACTTATGACTGTCTGAGTTTCTAAACCTTATGAGGGCGACATTTTTTTGAGGAGAAATCTTTTTATAGACCCTGTTCAAATTTTGTCGCCACTCTACTATTACTAATGAAAATCATTCATAATCTGCATTATTGACACTAACAACTGATATTAAAAAGTTTTTTCAGCAATTATCTTGATAAAACAAAACACCTTTATTATTTTTGCAATAACTCCAAGTTACAGCGGTAGCAAAAGAGTTATTTTTTAGTAAAAAGGTGTTATTGAAATTATCTTCTACACTCAAACTTCGCAACTTTGATATTGGAATGAAGATGATGGCAGTAGCACCACATCGATGGTTTGTACAGTCCTTAGTGGCTTCATACATAACCTTTGGTGTGGGCTATTGCTTTATCCATTCCAAAGGTAATGCGAAGACCAGAGTGTGGGATAAAGCAGATATAGTTCCCACACCTTATTTTTATTTAATGCCAAACAAAGGGGACAGTGAGGCTATAGGAGATAAAAATATCAAAAAATTATTTGTAGCGACCCTACTTTCATTACTAAACATATTGCCAATATTTGCCGCACCTCACAATGATGAAGATTATGGGGACGGAATTCTTGGAGGTATATTAATTTATGGTACAATGCTGATTATTGTCATAATTGGCATTTTAAGAAAACCAAGAAAATAATATTATCAAAGTAATCTGTTTTTAAGACAGCACAAGATGTAATCAGT
>JAZRGF010000237.1:0-2283 GCA_045644005.1 Bacteroidaceae bacterium
TGAGAACCACAACTACAAGGTACAGAACCTTTTGAAGGAGATTCAGGCTCTCTTCAACAATGTTCCTAACCTAAAGGCTACAATCGTGAAGTCTATTGCCGAGAATGCCGAGCTCAAGAAGGAGATTGAGGCTTATGCAAAGGAGAAGGCTGCCATGGTGAAGGCCGATTTGCTCAAGGATATCAAGGAGTTCAATGGCATGCGTTACATCAGCGCCGTGCTTCCTTTGGCACCTGCGACAGTGAAGGACATTGTCTTCATGCTTCGTCAGGAGCAGACCGAGAACCTGCTTGTTGTGGTAGGTAGCGTTTACAACGACAAGCCACAGTTGACAATCTCTGTAAGTGCCGACCTCGTTGAGAAAGGCCTGAATGCAGGCAAGATTGTTGGCCAGGCTGCGCGCGAGATGCAGGGTGGCGGTGGTGGCCAGGCGCACTTTGCGCAGGCCGGCGGCAAGAACCCGGATGGCGTGAAGGCTGCAATCGACAAGGTGTTCGATATCATCAAGGGATAATCCTTTGGTAAAGGATAACTTAAAGAGGCTTACAGGCATCGCCCGTAAGCCTCTTTTCTTGTTTCCTGTTTTAACCACACTACGTGTGATTGAAACTTGGCTACGCTCGCAGTAAAACATCAAAGCAAGCTTTATGTTTTGCTCGCTTGCACAAGTTTTCACCTTTCAGTTTTCACCTTTCTGCTTCCTTCTCGATTATACCTTCCAGTTTACAAGGTGCAGTTTTTCGCTGGCACGTGTGAAGGCGGTGTAGAGCCATCGGTAGTAGTCGGGGCTTATCATGTCTTCGCTGACATATCCTTGGTCAATGAATACCCGCTTCCATTCACCTCCTTGCGCCTTGTGGCAAGTGATGGCATAACCGTATTTTACCTGTAGAGCATTATAGTAGGGGTTCTTGCGTATCTGCTCCATGCGTTTGCGCTTTGAACGTATCTCGGGATAATCCTCCCATACGGCATTGAACAGGCGGTCGTTCTCCTCTCTTGTGAGTGATGGCGATTCGCTGGTGAGGGTATCGAGCATTATCTTCACGTCTATCTCGCAATCCTCATAGTCTATCAGCGAGAGGGTGACATCGGCGAAACGGAAGCCGTACATCTCCTCCGTGCCGTTCACGCGTATGATTTCGGCAATGTCTCCGTTTGCAATGAAATCGAGTTTCTCAAGCAGTGTCTTGTCCTCCTTGCCGAGCTCCTCGCGCCAATAGTAGTTGTTTTTCACTATCATCAGTAACTCGCCGCGGCACAGTTCCTCTTCGCGGTAGAGAATGCGGCGACGTATGCCCTCGTTGTATACATTGGCGCGTTTGTTGGAGCGGCAAAGTATTATGGTGTCATCAATGCCAGCCTTGTCATAGCTGCTTTCTATGGCTTCAATGAGCTCTTCGCCGTGAACGCTGCATATGTCGGGAAATCCTTTCAGCTCTATGCATGGAGGGGCATATGTCTCCTCTTCATCAATCCTTTGGCGCAGCATTGTGGCGTTGTAAAGAATGCCCGAGTCACCCAGCTGGCGCATTACCTGTGTGAGCTGGGTGGCTGTCACGTCAAGGAACATGGAGCGCAGATAGCTCTCTGTGAGCGCCGGCGAGAGCATTTCGCCCACCGGGGGAAGCTGTGCCGTGTCGCCAAGCAACAGCATTGAGCAGCCCTGTCCCGAATATACAAATTCTATGAGGTCGTCGAGCAGTCCGCCCGGGCCACCCATTGCGCTGCCGTCATTTGATATCATTGATGCCTCGTCTACAATGAAAAGTGTGTTCCGCATCCTGGTTTCAGAGAGCGTGAATGTAGAGCTGTCCATGATGGACTTTTGGGGATAGATGCATTTGTGTATGGTGTGGGCGCTTTTTCCCGAATAGTGTGAGAACACCTTTGCTGCGCGCCCGGTGGGTGCAAGCAGCATGGTCTTGCGTTCAAGCTGTTCCATCGTGCGCACAAGGGCCGAAATGAGTGATGTTTTTCCGGCTCCTGCATATCCGCATAGCAGAAAGACTTTGCGGTCATTGCCCGAAAGTATGAAGTCGGACAATTTTTCTATCGTTTTTTCCTGTTCAACTGTTGGCTCGAACGGGAAATTGACTTTAATTTGCGATGCTAAATATCTATTTATCACTTTTAACGGTAAAAAAAATTACTATAAAAAAGGTATATTCGTTTTTTTATCTTATTTTTGTGACACGAAAATAATTAAATAAAAAGATATAACAATGAAAAAAGTATTAAATGTAGTTTTGCTTTGTCTTGTCATTGCGCTTGTTTATGCTA
>JAZRGF010000238.1:0-7321 GCA_045644005.1 Bacteroidaceae bacterium
GGTGTGGCCCATAACCTCGCTGCCCAAGCGTGCCTCAAGGAACTTGGCTGCAATGGCTGCACCCACAGCGTAGGTGTGACCCTGGCCAAGAGGACCTGATGTATTCTCGATACCACGGGCAAAGTTTACCTCGGGGTGTCCAGGTGTCGGGCTTCCCCACTGGCGTAGCTGCTTGAGCTCGTCCATTGTATATTTGTCAGAGAGTGCAAGCACTGAGTAGAGCATTGGTGACATGTGACCGGGATCCAGGAAGAAACGGTCGCGTCCTTCCCACAATGGATTCTCTGGGTCGTGTACCAAAAACTCAGAGTAGAGTACGTTGATAAAGTCAGCACCGCCCATAGCACCGCCTGGGTGACCCGATTTTGCTTTCTCTACCATTGCTGCTGTCAATATACGGATATTGTCGGCAGCCTTGTTCATCAATTGCTTGCTATTCATATCTTTTATTATCGTTAGTAGGTTTTTATTTGCTTTTTGGTGTTTCAGCGGCTTGGAGTATCTTTTTTTGTCACAGGAATACTCTTTACCGTAATTTGTTACAAAAATAGTATATTTTGTTTGAATGTGGAACATATTTCATTGATGTTTTTCCTGCCCATTACAAATAATTTTGAGAAGTTTGGATTTATAAAGCCATTTTTGATGAATTTCACTACTCTTTGTATTATCTTCGCTTAAAAATAATAGGTATCATGCTCACTAATATAATATCAAAGGAACTGGGTTTTGCATCCAAAAATGTAAAGAATGTCATTGAACTGCTCGATGGTGGTGCCACCATCCCTTTCATTGCGCGTTACCGCAAGGAGGCTACGGGCTCAATGGATGAGGTTGCCATTGGCAACATAAAGGAACTGTACGAAAAGCTAAAGGCTATTCAGCAACGCAAGGAGACAATCATTGCAACCATTGAGGAGCAGGGTAAGTTGACACCTGAACTCAAGCACCGCATCGACAACTGTTTCGATGCCGTTGAACTGGAGGATATATACCTGCCATACCGTCCCAAGCGACGCACGCGTGCCACAATTGCCAAGGAGCGCGGTCTTGAACCGCTTGCCGATGTCATCTGGAATCAGCAACACAATGATGTAAAGGGCAGGGCGCGTTCGTTCGTATGTGCCGATGTGCCCACCGTCGACGATGCCATAGCCGGTGCATGCGACATAATTGCCGAGCGCGTGGCCGAGGATGAGAAGGCACGCGCAACGGTGCGTCGTCTCTTTGCACGCGATGGAGTGCTTGTCTCAAAGGTTGTGAAAGGAAAGGAGGGCGACGGTATAAAATACTCCGACTATTATGAGTGGCAGGAGAACGTTGCGCGCATATCATCGCATCGCCTGCTTGCAATATTGCGTGGCGAGGATGAGGGATTCCTGCGAATGTCAATAACCATTGATGGCGAGGAGGCAACCGACCGTCTTTGCCGCCAGTTTGTAAAGCGCTTCTCTCCGTCGCGCGAATATATGGAGGCAGCAGTGGCCGACGGCTACAAGCGACTGCTTGCACCGTCGATTGAAAATGAGACACGCGGCAATGCCAAACAACGTGCCGATGACGAGGCCATCGCAGTCTTTGCCGAGAACCTGCGCCAGTTGCTCATGTCATCGCCTCTCGGCCAGAAGCGCGTGCTTGCCATTGACCCGGGATTCCGCACCGGCTGCAAGGTCGTTGTGCTCGACTCGCAGGGCAATCTTGTGCGTCACACTGTCATATACCCTCATCCACCACAGAACGACCGCGAGGGTGCTGCGCGCATAATAACTTCGCTTGTCAAGGAGCATGCCATAGAGGCCTTTGCCATCGGCAATGGCACTGCCGGCCGCGAGACCGAGGATTTCGTGCGCTCATTGGGGCTTGCTGCCGATGTGTTCTCGGTGAACGAGGACGGCGCATCGGTATACTCGGCATCACCTGTGGCGCGCGAGGAGTTCCCCAATGAGGATGTCACCGTGCGCGGAGCCGTTTCAATTGGCCGCCGATTGATTGACCCGCTGTCCGAGCTTGTGAAGATTGAACCACGTTCCATTGGAGTAGGGCAGTACCAGCATAGTGTTGACCAGGGTAAGCTCAAACAGCGTCACGATGTAGTTGTGGAGAGCTGCGTGAACAAGGTGGGTGTTAATGTGAACACCGCAACGAAGCAGATTCTGACCCACATATCGGGTCTTGGCCCTTCACTTGCCGAGAATATTGTAAAATACCGTGCTGCAAACGGCGATTTCCGCACCCGTAAGGAACTGCTCAACGTTCCCCGCCTTGGCAACAAGGCTTTTGAGCAGGCTGCCGGTTTCTTGCGTGTGGTAGGTGGCGACAATCCGCTCGACAGCACAGCCGTGCACCCCGAATCGTATGGCATCGTAACAAAGATGGCAAAGGATTGCGGCGTGTCACTCGAGCAGTTCATTGCCGATGGCGAACTGCGTAAAAAAGTTGAACTCCAGCGTTACATGAGCGACAAGGTAGGCTTGCCAACGCTTACCGATATTATGGATGCCCTCAACAAGCGCGGTCTCGACCCACGCGAGCAGGCAAAGGCATTCTCTTTCGACCCCAATGTGCACGAGATTGAAGATTTGCATGTGGGTATGGTTTTGCCCGGTCTCGTTTCCAACATAACAGCATTCGGTGCCTTTGTAAACATAGGCGTTCACCAGGATGGCCTTGTACACATATCTCAACTTGCCGACAAGTATGTATCTTCGCCCGGTGACGTTGTCAAGCTTGGTCAACAAGTTATGGTAAGGGTTGTCGAGGTGGACTTGAAGAGGCGTAGAATATCGCTATCAATGAAATCTCTTTGAATTTATTGAAGTGCTTGATTGAGAACTAAATAACGTGAGTTCGATATAAGAATTTATACTAAAATTTAGCGTATTTTGTCATTCCGAACCTTGTGTGAGGAATCTTATTATACGCGGATTCAGAGATCCCTCGTCGCTACGCTCTGTCGGGATGACAGGTTCGCGATTTGATTTAGCTTATATCGAACTCACGTTAAATATATATAGAAGAGGGTGAACCAAAAGTAAAATGGGTCACCCTCTTATTGTTGAGGTTCAAATAAAAAGAGCTATTTAATTTTGGTCAACCTCTTCTTCTGTAATGCTGTTCTATGTTACTTTACAAGTATCTTCTTGCTGTCTACAATGTTTATCCCTTTTTGGGTGTGCTGCAGGCGTTCGCCGGCTACGTTGTATATGTTACCGCTTTGTGGGGTAGCGGTTATCTCCACAATCCCTGTGGGTTCGCTGAAGTAAACGGCGAACTCGCCGGCCTGTGCAACGTTGCACTCCAGCCAGCATTGGTTTGCTGCAATCTCCTTCGAATCCTCGAAAGCCTTGAATGTGTTGTTCGCAAATACAAATTTCTTGCTGTCGCTGCTTTGTGACAGGCTGCCCTCTACATAATTGCCTTTCAGCAGTGATTCGGGCAATGAGGTCACAGCGCCGTAGTCTGACATTGTGATGGCAAATGAATGGGTGCCCGCGCTCCCATTGACAATTGCGGGTGTGCCGCTTTTCAGTGTCTCACCGGGGCCAGCAATAGCTCTCATTGTGCAGCTGTAGCCTGTCTCGCTGTTCTTGATGTCGGTCACTGTTGCGTCGTATGCATAAACACCATCGGGGATAACCACGTTGAACGGCAGGCATATTGCAGCGGCACCGTCGGCCGGCAGGGTCAAGGGAAATGTGTTGACCTCTTCAATGGTGTATGTTGCAAGGCCGGCTTTGGTGGCCTTGTCATTGCCCACAACGCCATGCTCCTTATATACATTTACATAGTTGATGCCGTCGCTGCTGCAGCGTATCTTGTAAGTGTCGGCAGTTGATGTCTCCTCAAAAAGATATATTCCGGCTTCGCTTTTGTTGTCCGAGAACATGATGTGTCCCCAACCTGTGAGTCTTGGTTCTTTCAGCACTTTGCCCTGCATTGTGAGTGTGTATCCCACACCCGATGGCTCAATGATAAAGATCTCATCACCTGCTGCCGATGTAGAATAGTGGTCGGGAGAGATGAGTTTGTAACCCTCGCTTCCACTGTTGTCGTGTGTGGTGTTGTAGCCAATGAAAAGCGGCTTGCCGTTGTAGTTTATGTGGTATGCACCGTTGTATCCCGGGTTGATGATTACCGCAAATAGGTATATTGTGCCGTCGGGCATAGTTACCACACCTGTATGTGCGCCGTCGCTCACGTCGCTCCTTATGACAATGTTGGCAAGGTTTGTCGCGTCAGTAGCAATGAAATCACCGCTCACTGTTGCGCCCTCCTGATTGCCGAAATATGGTGTCAGGTCAATGACGTCGCCCGGCAGGGCTATTATTGAAATCTCTGCATACTGACGGTTACGTATCTTCTCCAACTGCGTAGAGAGATTTTCTACAACAGCGGCATTGCTTGAAGCCATGTTCTGGTTTTCGTTGAACTCTCCATTGACATGCTTGAATATCTGCGGATTGGTTGAGTAACCTGTCTCAATCTTCGGTCCCCATGGAATCATTGTGGCACCGCCTTTGGGCTCAATGAATTTCCAACCTGCAGTGCACAGTGTCAAAGTGTGGTTCTGTGCCATGCCAATGGCGAATGGGCGGCCTTTCTCATCATCGCCGAACCATGTGGCAGCCTCTCCGGGGAAACCGTCGGTAGAGAGTGACTCGCCACCACCGACACCGGCAATGCTTGCCATCACATCAAGGAAGTCAATCTGCGAAACGAGTGAGTTCTTCACTGCCTGCTCCTTAATCATTGCCGGCCAATGAACGATGAAAGGCACGCGTGTACCGCCCTCAAAGGCGCTGTACTTACCGCCGCGCAAGCCACCGGTAGGCGAGTGGTCACCCACTAGTTCCTCGGCCTGGTCAACGTAACCGTCGTCAAGCACCGGGCCATTGTCACTGGTGAGTATGATAAGGGTGTTTTCAAGCAATCCCTGTTCCTCAAGAGTGCGTACAATCTCGCCCACGCTCCAGTCGAACTGCACTATGGCATCGCCGCGTAATCCCATCTCGCTCTGCCCACGGAAACGTTGATGTGGGAAACGTGTAACTTGGACGTCGTTTGTGGCAAAGTACATGGAGAACGGCTTGTCGCTGTTCTCCTTTATGAAGTCAACTGCATGGGCTGTTATACTGTCAGCAATGTCTTCGTCTTTCCAGAGCGCCTTGCCGCCACCTTTCATGTAACCTATGCGTCCGATGCCGTTGACTATTGAATTGTTGTGCCCGTGGCTCGATTTCAGGTTGTACAGCAATTCCGGGTTGTTTGCGCCGGTTGGCTCTCCGTCAAAGTTCTTGTTGTAGTTGACATAGATTGGTGCCGACGGGTCATAGTTCGCCACAGCGCCGTTCTCAATGAACACGCATGGGACACGGTCGGCTGTTGCCGCCATAATGTATGAATAGTCGAAACCAATGTCGGCCAGTGCGGGCGTGATGGGTGCGTTCCAGTTCTGCTTTCCGGTCTGCGAGCCGAGTCCAAGGTGCCACTTGCCGAATGCGGCAGTGGTGTAGCCCGCCTCTTTGAACACGTCGGCAACGGTATACTGGTCGGGCGAGATGATCATTGCCGCATCGCCGGCTGCAACGTCTGTTCCGCTCTTGCGCCAGGGATACTCACCTGTGAGCAGTGAGTAGCGCGATGGTGTACTTGTCGATGCCACAGCATGGGCATTGGTAAAGCGCACACCGTTGTCAGACAAACGGTTAACGTTTGGGGTCTTTACTCCTACTGCACCGTAGCACTCAAGGTCGCCGAATCCAAGGTCATCGGCATATATCATTACCACGTTTGGGCGCGATTTCAAATAAGGTTCAGTGTTTGCACTCTCTTGAGCAACCAATGCTCCCGGCAGTGTTGCAAGAGCAAGCATGCCAACGTTCAGGTTCTTCATACAGTGTTACAGTTTATATTCTGCTAAAATACAATATTTATTTTAAAAAGGGAAATTTTTATCACCGCATGGCGCGGAAAGTGGCATTTCAGCAACCGGATACGTGCTTTAGTGATGTTATTTTGTATTCATAATTCTAATAACAGACAGTATGCATAAATTCTATCAAGAACAGCCCGAAAACAGTTGGGCATGTCATCCTATAAGGGGTGGAAAAGATGTTGATGAGAAAAAGAACTCGGGTAGTAATTCAACGGAGCACGAATGGGATGCCTTTGGTTTGGGAACCCAAGAAGATGTCATGCAGCAGGGGCAAAACATGAAACCCGAATTTGCAGGTTCAATATCCCCGGTAAACAAAGCACAGGTTCAAACCCCGCCTCTGCCTCAAAAGAACAGCGTGATGCCGGGAGATATGTCGCCCGGTAACGAAAAACGTAATGGCTTGCCAAAATGGGTAGGAGGTGCAATAAATATTATTGAAGATGCAACTTCTGTTCTGTCCGGAGCTTATACCCCCGATGGCATTTGGCCATCCCGCTCCCTGCCCGGAACTGTGTCCGGTTTGTTCAATTATTTTTCAATGCGTGATATTGATAAATGGGAAGCTCGCAAAAAAGAGAAAAATAGTGCAAAACGTGAACGGGTGGAGAGAATGAAAAACAACCCGTTGACAAGACCTCTTGCATTGGGCTATGAGAGAACTATGGATGTAAAGGAGTCACGCGAACTTGCTTTCCCTTTCAGAAGCCCTGTACATGCGGTTGCTGCAACTGATATTGGCTTGGGGACAAATCATAAATACAACAACCTATCAAGCGCCTCGGATAGATTTGCAAAAATAATAGACAACTATTTTGTTCGAGAGGATGAAGAGAATGGAGAAAAACATTATCTTAGCACTTTGAGAAATTCAATGCGCCACACCATTTGGCAGGCTGCGCTTGCATCGCAGTATAACCCGCAAGTAGCATACAGTGCGGGAATGGCACACGAGACACGCCCGTATGCCGACACCGACAAGAGGGTTTTTGACAATGAAAGTGAAGCCGACATGACTGTCGACCTTTTGAATAACGTTATAGGTCGCAGAATAGGTGCAAATAACCGGAACCTGAGCCGTAAGCAGATTGCATTGCTTACGCTAAAGGAACTGAGGGAGAACGGTCTCTATCAGTACGAGCGTTTTAACGATGGACTATGGCGTGTAATGAAGGTGAGAATATCGGATGATGTGTATAACGATATGTATAATACATTTATTAACATGGATAACGACGGAAGAAAATGAAAAAAGTATTGTTGTTTGCAGTTTCAGCCCTGACGCTGTTCTGCAGTTGTGAACGTTTGTTCGAGAGTCCTAAAGATAAACTTGACCGTTTGGTTAGTGCTCACTGGGATGCCTGGAAAGCCGAGGGTAAGGATACC
>JAZRGF010000239.1:0-7898 GCA_045644005.1 Bacteroidaceae bacterium
GTTGTGTATCTTCGTTCTTGGTGGCGACAGCATCCGTAGCTTCTCATTCGCTATGATTCTTGGTGTTGTATTCGGTACACTTTCATCACTCTTCATTGCGGCTCCTGTTGCCTATGCAATGATTGCAAAGCAGGTGAAGAAGACGGCAAAGTGATATAAGCCAATCTGAATATAAAAAGCGAGGTTGCCCGCATGGGCAACCTCGCTGTGTTTATAATGTGTTTTGATTTCTCATTAGGCCGCTTTGCGGCTGTTTTTATTGATTGTTGCCGAAAGGGCACTCGTTGCACTCGTTTGCCTTGCAGTAGCTGCGGCTCAACTGTAGCAGGGCTTGGGTGTCGGCTGCGTTTTTTGCTGCTACTCCTTGGGTGCGCCATTTCCTTATTATGCTGTTCTCTTCCGGGTCAAGCCGGGATAAAAGGCTCTTGCTCATTTCGCAGTACCGTTCTTCCTTGCGGTGTTTGCCGTATATGTGCAGTATCGGTACCACGGAGTTTATTATTATTATGTCCACCTGTCTCTGTTTCATGCATCCGTTGCCGACTGTTGCGGTTCCTCCAAAGCATGTATGGTTCTGCCAATATCCGTTCAACGGGTGAGCGAACAGCCTATATATGTCGGTGAGGTTGTTGGCTGTTGTGATGCCCGATATCGTGAGCCTGCCAAGGTGGTAGAGGCTTGCTACTCTTGCTATGCGCAGGTGCGGTGTAGTGTTGCCGCAATTCCATTTTTTATGGTCAATGGATGTTAGCTGGAACTTGTTGCTGAGGAAGCGGTATTCCTTTACCAGCTCGTTGTAGTAAGCGCATTGCATGGCTTCGTTTCTATAATAATAAGGTATGCTTTCAATTTCAAGCAGTCCTGCCTGTCCAAAAAGAATGGCTTCTATCTGCGTGGGATTATCTCGGTGCTTGCCAAGTGCCTGGGTATTGAGCACGTTTGCCCACTCCTCGAATACGGAGTTCTGTATTCCGAATCCGAAGCTGCGTATGGCGACCTTCAGTAATGTATCGTCCCATTTTTGGTCGCATAGTGTGAAAATGCGCTCTATGATTTTTCTTTTCTCTTCGAAGCGTTCATGCAGTAATTGTGCAAGGATGCTGTCGAACTGCTCGCTTGGCAGTTCGGCTATGCGGCATGTGCATGGTGCGGTGCTGCCAAGGGGGTATGCGGCATCTGTGGTGTGCTTCATGTCCTGTAGTGGTGCTTTGCTGTCGCTCATTGCTACTTTTCGGTGGGGTAGCTTATTCTTGTATGATATATGGCCATTAGCCTCTTCTTGAACACTGTCTTTATGATGTGGATGTCCTGGAATGTGATGGGGCTCATTACCAGTTCGCCCTCGTTCAGCTTGCCTCCTACAATATCATCTACGAGCTTGCTGATTTTCTCTTCGGTGTACTCCTTGAGACTGTGCGAGGCGGCCTCTACGCAATCGGCCAGCATCAGCACTGCCTGTTCTTTGGTGGAAGGCTTTGGACCGGGGTATGTGAATGGTTTTTCGTCAATCTCTTCGCCTGGGTGCTCGTTCTTGTATGTGATGTAGAAGTATCCTGCCTTTGAGTCTCCATGGTGGGTTGCGATGAACTCCTTTATTTTCTTTGGCAGCCCTTCACGCTCTGCTGTGGCGAGTCCGTCGGTGACGTGTTTTATGATGGCCTGCGCGCTTTCAATAGGGGTGAGCTTACTGTGCGGGCTTATGCCGCCGTTCTGGTTCTCGGTGAAGAATATTGGGTTCTCGAGTTTACCTATATCATGGTAAAGTGCTCCCGTGCGTACCTCGAGCGGGTTCGCCCCGATTGCTATTGCGGCCTCGGCGGCCAGGTTGCCCACCTGCATCGAGTGTTGGAAGGTGCCTGGGGCTTCCTGTGACATTCTTTGCAGTAACTTGCTGTTTAGGTTTGACAATTCAATGAGTGTGACGCTTGATATGAAGCCGAATGTACGCTCTATTATTATCATCAGTGGGTAAATGAGCAGTGTGAGTATTGAACTTGCTGCAAAGTATGTGAACATCAATGTCCTTATTCCGGTACGTCCGGTGGCGTTTATTGCTTTGTAGCATAGGTAGATAATTGCATATGTCAGGAACACGATGATTACGCATTTGAACATCTGTGCTCGCGAAGAAAGGTCTCTTAGGCTCAGTATTGTGCTGCCGCCTGCAAGTATCTGCAGCAACAGGAATTCATACGGCGAGGCCATCATGATTGAGCACATGGCAAAGGATATGCAACTTGTAAAGAATGCTGTGCTTTCATCTATGAATAGACACAATGTGATTGGCAGGATGGCAAACGGTACAATGAATATGCTGTAGCCTCCGTGCGTTGTCATGATTCCCGCTATTACCGGGAATACGGTTGCGGCTATTATAGTGAAGATGAATTTGTTGTTGCTGTCGGCAATCTCTTTCTTGTAGATGTTTATGTAGGCCGAAAGAATAAGCATGCATACGATGATGAAGAAAATCTGCCCCAGCAATATATGCTTCCAATTGTTTGCCGACTTGGTCTTCTCCTTCTCTCTCTTCTGGTCAAGGTATGCCTTTATGCTTCTCTCGGCATCCTTGTCAATGATGTCTCCGGAGTTTATGATTCTCTCTCCCTCTTTTATCTGCTTGTAGACAGGGTTGATTGATTTTGCTTGTTTGTCCTGCTCCAATAATGTGGCTCGGGTGTCGCATTTGTAGTTAGGTGTTATGAGTGCGGCCAGACCGGTTGTGTCGGCTATGCTGCCCGACAATATTGCGCGCGCCTGTGTTACGGTCATGAAATTTCTGGATTCCAACCTTCTTCTGTCTGTACTGTCATTGTATGTGAGTATCTTGTTATGGCGGCTCCTGTTCAGGTAGGCGGTGTCGCTGTCGGCTATGATTCCTTGGTTGAGTATGCCTCTCAAGCTGTCGAAGAAACGTTGGTTCTCTTCGGCATCCATATTGTTCTTGAAGAGTGTGGCGATGGCTTTGTCATAGTATCTTTTGCTTGTGCCAATGCGTTGGAATACCGGGATGGCGAGCTGTCTGATGCTGTCTTCTTCGGCCGACATCTCCTCGGCTGTCTTGGGTACGCTGAAATCAAATTCGGCGCGTAGCTGCTCGTAGGCCCATGGGGTGTTGTACTTGAAATTGTAGAATACATTCCTCTCGCGTGGCATGAAGTATATTATAAGCCCTGTACATAAGAGTATGAGCAGAGTCTGTGATATCTTGCGGCCATATTTGCTTGTAAAATCCTTTATGCTGTGTATGAGGTTGATGAACAGGTTGCCTTTATTTTCCATAATATAGCGCTTTTGTTATTGGTGCTTCAAATATCCGGTTTTAGTTTGCAGATATATTTTATATAAATATTATACTTTGCAATTTGTTGCAAATCTATTTAAAAAATGGCGAAAAACAAATTAATTCGACCCTGTTGTGCTTGTCGCCTGGCTCTGGTATAAAAAACCATGATTTTATTTTGCTGAAAACATAAGTTGTGCTATTTTTGTACTGAATATACTGTTAATTGGGCGAGGTGTGGTTCTGTTTCTATGACGGGGTTGCAAGGCCGGTTGACAGTTTTTTGAAATTTAATATCTGAACACTATGATTGAAAGAAAAGTAAGAGTCCGTTTTGCTCCAAGCCCAACCGGACCGTTGCATATTGGCGGTGTGAGAACAGCGCTCTACAACTATCTTTTTGCAAAGCAGCACGGTGGCGACCTTGTGCTCCGTATTGAGGATACCGATTCAAACCGTTTCGTTCCCGGCGCCGAGGAGTATATCCTTGAGTCGTTCCGTTGGTTGGGAATCAAATTTGACGAGGGTGTCTCTTTTGGTGGTAACTATGGTCCTTACCGTCAGTCCGAGCGTCGCGAGATATACAAGAAGTATGTAAAGCTGCTGCTCGATGCCGGCAAGGCATATATTGCGTTCGATACCCCCGAGGAGTTAGAGGCAAAGCGTGCCGAGATTGAGAACTTCCAGTACGATGCCGCTACACGTCTCTCAATGCGCAACTCGTTGGCGATGCCTGCCGAGGAGGTTGCCGCGCTCATTGAGGCCGGCCACCAGTATGTGGTGCGTTTCAAGATTGAGCCTGGCGAGAAGGTTGTTGTCAATGATATAATCCGCGGAGAGGTGACCATCAACTCGTCGATTCTTGATGACAAGGTGCTTTATAAGTCGGCCGACGAGTTGCCTACATATCACCTTGCGAACATTGTCGACGACCATTTGATGGAGATTACCCACGTCATCCGTGGCGAGGAGTGGCTGCCTTCGGCTCCGCTTCATGTGCTTCTTTACCGTGCTTTCGGTTGGGAGGATACAATGCCGCAGTTCGCACACCTCTCGCTGCTCCTCAAGCCCGAGGGTAACGGAAAACTCAGCAAGCGCGATGGCGACCGTCTTGGTTTCCCCGTGTTCCCGCTCGAGTGGAATGATCCCAAGAGTGGCGCGGTGTCAACAGGTTTCCGTGAGAGCGACTACTTGCCCGAGGCGGTGGTGAATTTCCTTGCGCTGCTTGGCTGGAACCCCGGCGACGATGTTGAGTTGATGTCGTTGGAGGAACTGGTGAAGAAGTTCGACCTCTCAAAGTGCAGCAAAGCGGGTGCGCGTTTCGACTATAAGAAAATGGTATGGTTCAACCACGAGTATATCCTGCAGAAATCGGACAAGGAGATTGCAGAAATCTTCATGAATGTTGTAAAGCAGCATGGCGTGGATACTACACTTGAGCACCTAGAGGTGATTGTCTCTTTGATGAAGGGACGCGTGAATTTTGTTCACGAACTGTGGGATGCGTGCAGCTTCTATTTCGAGGCTCCTGTCTCATATGACGAGAAGACTGCAAAGAAGCGTTGGAAAGAGGATTCGGCGCAGAAGATGGCCGAACTTGCCGGCTTGCTCGAGTCTCTCTCTGACTTCTCGATCGAGAGTCAGGATGCCGCAGTCCATGCTTGGATTGAGGAAAAGGGCTATGGCATGGGTGATATAATGAATGCATTCCGTCTTGCTTTGGTGGGCGAGGGTAAAGGACCACAGATGTTTCATATTTCGGGCCTTATCGGCAAGGAGGAGACTTTGGCACGTCTGCGTCGTGCAATAACGGTTCTTGGATAAATAGATTGATGTATACGTTCGGAATATACATATACGCATTTTTGGTGAGGTTGGCTGCTCTTTTGGGTCATAAAAAGGCAAAAAAAATGGTGGCCGGTCATCGCGAGGTGTTCTCGATTCTGGAGGAGAAACTTTCTCCGGGAGTTGAGTATGTCTGGTTTCATGCAGCGTCGCTTGGTGAGTTTGAGCAGGGGCGCCCTATGATAGAGAAAATGCGTGCCGAACATCCCGAATACCGCATAGTGCTTACGTTCTTTTCGCCGTCGGGTTATCTGCCGGCAAGGAATTACCAACAGGCCGACGTTGTCTGCTATCTGCCTTTTGATACAATGCATAATGTCAGGCGTTTCCTTAATCTGGTGCGCCCTAAAATGGTGTTCTTTATAAAATATGAGTTCTGGCTCAACTATTTGCATGAACTCAAGAAACGTTCCATTCCTGTATACAGTGTCTCTTCTATTTTTCGTAAAGGGCAGGCTTTTTTCAGGACTTGGGGTGGCCGTTACCGTTTGGCCTTGCATTGCTTTGAGCACCTTTTTGTGCAGAATGCAGAGTCGAAGGCACTTTTGAAATCCATAGGCGTTGAACATGCCACGGTGGTTGGTGATACGCGTTTTGACCGTGTGGCGAAGATTGTGGAGCAGTCGCGCCAGTTGCCGTTGGTGGATGCTTTTGTCGATGGTGGCAGGAGGGTGTTTGTTGTTGGTAGTTCGTGGGGTGTTGACGAGACGGTGTACATGCCTTTCTTCAATGCTCATAGGGAGTGGAAGTTGATTGTGGCTTCGCACGAGGTCAGCGAGGAGCGCGTTGCGGCCATTGTTTCCCAATATGAGGGGCGCTGTGTGCGCTATTCGACTGCGAGCCTGGATGATGCCCGCAATGCCGATTGTCTTATAGTGGATTGTTATGGCCTGCTTTCGTCAATATACCGTTACGGTTCGATGGCTTTTGTGGGTGGTGGTTTTGGCGCGGGCATACACAATGTGCTTGAGGCTGCGGTTTACGGTGTTCCGGTGTTTTTTGGCCCCAACAACCGTAAGTTTCAGGAGGTGCAGTCGCTGAAGTCCTGTGGTGGCGGTATTGAGGTTATTGCAACCTGTGACTTTGCCGAGAGAATGGAGGCTTTTGTTGCCGATGCGCAGCTGTTGGAGCGTGCGGGTAGGGCTGCCGGTGATTTTGTGGCTGGCAGCGTAGGTGCTACGGCAAGGATATTTGAGCACCTGGGATTGTAAAATGATTTTGCGAATAGATAGTTTTTTATATAAACCTTTAAAATTTTAAAGTTATGAAATTTTTGACAGATGAGAAATTGGTTATTGTCGGCGCTGCCGGTATGATCGGTTCAAACATGGCTCAGTCTGCCTTGATGATGGGCTTGACAAGCAACCTTTGTCTTTATGATGTGTTCTCTCCAGAGGGTGTTGCCGAGGAGATGCGTCAGAGTGGTTTTGACAACGTGAACATCACAGCAACAACAGATGTTGCCGAGGCGTTCAAAGATGCAAAATATATCATCTCTTCAGGTGGTGCTCCACGTAAGGAGGGTATGACACGTGAGGATTTGCTCGCTGGTAACTGCAAAATTGCCGAGGAGCTCGGTAAGAATATCAAGACATATTGCCCTGATGTAAAGCACGTGGTAATCATCTTCAACCCTGCCGATTTGACAGGTCTTGTAACCCTTCTCTACTCTGGTTTGAAACCTGGTCAGGTTACAACACTCGCAGGTCTCGACTCTACACGTTTGCAGAACGCTCTTGCAAAGAAGTTCGGTGTTATGATGAGCGAGGTTACAGGCTGTGCTACATACGGCGGTCACGGTGAGCAGATGGCAGTGTTCGGTAGCGCTGTAAAGGTTGCCGGCAAGCCATTGACCGATATCATCGGTACAGCTGAGTTCCCCGAGGAGGAGTGGGAGCAGATGAAGAAGGATGTTACCCAGGGTGGTGCAGCTATTATCAAACTCCGTGGCCGTTCATCATTCCAGAGCCCATCATACCTCTCTGTTGAGATGATTCGTTCAGTTATGGGTGGTGAGACATTCCGTTACCCTGCGGGTACTTACGTTTCTAACGAGAAGTACAACCACATCATGATGGCTATGGATACAGTTCTCGATGCTAACGGTTGCTCTTACAAGATGCCTGTTGGTACAGCCGAGGAGATTGCAAAGCTCGATGCAAGCTACGAGCACCTCTGCAAGATGCGCGACGAGCTCGTGACCCTCAATATTGTTCCTGCAATTGAGGAGTGGAGCAGCATCAACCCTAACCTCTAATATTATATATTATAAGGTTATATATAAGATGGCGGCCTTGGTCGCCATCTTTTTTTCTTCTATAACAGAAAGATTTTGCCCTGTTTATGCAAAAAACAGCCCGAAAGTTTTGCTGTTTGAGAAAAAGTATCTACTTTTGCGCTGCATTTTGTCTAAAGTGAAAATAATATAAACTAAATAATTAAATAGGAAATGATTGTAGTACCTGTTAAGGAGGGCGAGAACATTGAAAGAGCTCTCAAGAAATTCAAGAGAAAATTCGAGAAAACCGGTGTTGTTAAGGAGTTGCGCGCACGTCAGCAGTTTGACAAGCCTTCAGTTTTGAAGCGTTTGAAGATGGAGCACGCTATCTACGTGCAGAAGCTTCGCGCAAACGAGGAATAATTTCCCGTTTTTTCTTGTTTTTTAATTAAAACTGATTTATATTCGTTGCCGAAAGACTATCTCTTTCGGCAACGAATATGTTTATAGACTCATTCATCGGGTATTTGAAGGTTGAGAGGCTTTACTCGG
>JAZRGF010000240.1:0-8663 GCA_045644005.1 Bacteroidaceae bacterium
GCTGTTCTTGCCGAGGCAGGCACATCATTCGAGAAGGTCGTAAAGACAACATGTTTCCTCAGCGACATGGCCGATTTCGCAGCTTTCAACGCTGTATACGCCGAGTACTTCACAAGCAAGCCTGCACGTTCATGCGTTGCAGTAAAGACACTCCCAAAGAACGTACTCGTTGAGGTTGAAGTTATCGCTGAAATCTAAAAAAGCATTAGCTTGAATTACAGAAGCCTTCGCTGTTACAGCGAAGGCTTTTTATATGCCCTACATTTTCGCATTTTGATATTATTTACTATCTTCGCAAAACAGAAAAAGCCAGTTCACTGCAGTATCTGTTAATATATACGGTTATATAAAGACAACAACATATGACAAACGTAATAGACGTTGCTAAAAAATGCTTCAGGGACGAGGCCGAGGCCATCCTGAACCTCATTCCAAAGCTGGACGAGGACTTCACAAAAGCCATTGGGCTCATCATTGAAAGCAAGGGCAAGCTCATTGTCACCGGTGTGGGAAAATCGGGGCACATTGGTGCAAAGATTGCATCCACAATGGCAAGTACAGGCACACCGGCCTTCTTTGTCAACCCCCTCGACGCCTTTCACGGCGATCTTGGAATGATTGGCGAAGGTGATGTGGTGCTTGCAATCTCCAACTCAGGACAGACCGATGAACTGTTGCGTTTCATACCACTGCTCAAAGAGAGGAACATCCCCATAATCTCAATGACCGGCAACCCCTCATCACTGCTTGCCAAGTACTCGGCATGCCACCTTAATGTGGCTGTTGAACGCGAGGCATGCCCGTTGAACCTCGCCCCCACTTCATCGACCACAGCAACCCTTGCCATGGGCGATGCAATAGCCTGCGCGCTGATGACCGTGCGCAAATTCAAGGCAAAGGACTTTGCGCAGTTCCACCCCGGTGGCTCACTGGGCCGTCGCCTACTCTCAAGAGTAAAGGACTACATGACAACCGAGAACCTGCCAATTGTCAACAGCGAATCAAGGATATGCGACACGCTCATGCAGATTAGCCGCACAAAGATGGGCATTGCCGTTGTAATTGAGAACGACGGAATAGTTGGTGTTGTTACCGACGGTGACATACGCCGCACCATGCAGCGCGACCAGGAGCACTTCTTTGAACTAACCGTGAAGGACCTGATGAATACAAGCCCAAAGGTCATAAAGGAGAATGCCAAGCTTTCACAAGCCGAAGAGATAATGCGTAAATACAACATTAAATCGCTTATTGTCATTGACGACTACAACAGACTGGTTGGTGTAATCGATGCATTCAGCTGTATATAAAAAAAAACCACACGCCATGAAGGTAGTAGCATACGTACCCATAAGACTCAACAGTAAACGCGTTGACGGCAAGAACCTGAAGATGCTTGGCGACAAGCCGCTGTTGCAATACATTCTTGAGACACTTACACAAACAGGCAACATTGACGAGGTTTATGTCTATTGCAGCAGTGAGGAGATAAAGCCGCTGTTGCCCCGGGGCGTGAAGTTCCTCAAGCGCGACGAGTCGCTCGACCGCGACGAGACACTGGGCCAGGAGATATATGATGCCTTTACAAAGGATGTCAATGCTGATGTATATATCCTTGCACACACCACGTCGCCTTTCATAAAGGCCGCTACAATAGAAAATGCCGTAAAGCAAGTCACCGACGGAGGCCACGACTCGGCATTCAGCGCACAGAAGGTGCAGACCTTCGCCTGGTACAAAGAAGCACCATTGAACTATAGTCTAAAGGAGATACCACGCACGCAAACCATTGAGCCTGTATATTTTGAGACAAGCGCATACTACATCTTCCGCAAGGAGATATGGACTGTTGAAGACCAGCGCATAGGCAAGAACCCATATATGGCCATTGTTGACCCCATTGAGGGAATAGACATAGACAACCCCGAGGACTTTGAGTTTGCAACTAAGGTGTTGCCCGAAAAATAAACGACATACAAAAAACGACAGCGATGAGCAAGACATGGCAAAAATGTTGGGATGCAATGAACTACCTCTACGGCACACTGCTGGTTGGCAGCCGCAGACGACTGCGCTCGTTCAAGGGCATACACCGCGGCCGTTGCTTCATCATCGGCAACGGGCCCAGCCTAAGGAACAGCGACCTCCGTCGCCTGATGGAGCTTGGCGAGACAACCTTCGCCTGCAACTCGCTCATAAAGCTGTTTGGCGAAATCCCCTTCCAACCCACCTACTATTTTGCTCAGGACAACAAGATTATCCTCGACAACAAGGAGGAGATTGCGAGCTACAAAGGCACACGCTTTGTAAAGGCGCACTATGCCAAGCGCTACCACATAAAGGGCGTCACATACTACAACATGCTCTTCAAGCAGAACCCCATAGGCTTCTCAAACGACATCCACAAGGTGGTGTACAGCGGACAGACGGTGACATACTCAATGATTCAGTTCGCCGCATACATGGGATTCAAAGAGATATATCTCATTGGGGTTGACTGCAACTATTCAAGCGGCAACACCGTTATAACCCAAGAGAGCTATTTCGACCCACGCCTGTTCAACAGCAGCCGCAACTATGCAGCCCCCGAGGTCGACACCAACCTGCTGGCCTATGCCCGCGCAAGAGAGGTCTGCGACAGACAAGGAGTGAAGATATACAATGCCACACGTGGCGGCAAACTCGAGATATTTGAGCGCGCCAACCTTGATGAGATATTGGACAACACTAAAGAGATATGATTATGGAAAGTTGCGATAAGAAGAAATGTTGTTGTAGCAAAATGCTGTTACCAAGCATATCAATAGTTGCCGGCCTTGCATTGTTGGGATTCTTTGTTTCCAAAGGACTCACAAGCATTGCCAACCAGGAGCAGTACGTAACCGTCAAGGGCCTTGCCGAACGTGAGGTACTTGCCAACAAGGCTGTGTGGCCGCTACCCTACAAATGCGTGAGCAATGACATGCAGCAGCTGTATGACGATATTGAGAAGAACAGAGACATTGTACTCTCATTTCTCAAGGACGGCGGCATCACCGACAATGAAATCATAATTTCGGCACCGGCCGTTACCGACCGCCTTGCACAGAGCTACGTCCCCGACAACATAAAGTTCCGCTACCAGGCCGAGGCCGTGATAACCGTCACATCGCCACAGGTAGAGAAGGTCATAGAACTAATGGGCAAGCAGATTGAACTGATGAAGGACGGGGTGATTATAAGCGACGAGTACAACTACCAGACACAGTTTGAATACACCGCGCTCAATGACATAAAACCCGCCATGGTTGAAGAGGCCACACGCAATGCCCGCGCTGTAGCGCAGAAGTTTGCCGAAGACTCGGACTGCCGCCTGGGCAACATAAAGCAGGCAACGCAAGGCCAGTTCAGCATAACAAGCGACGAGACCACACCGCAGATAAAGAACATACGCGTTGTGACAACAGTGAAATATTCACTTAATTGACCAATAGCCATCAATGACGCGAGCAGCAATAGGTGCACCACTCCGGGCTTTGCCCATTTCCCCTATTCTTGCGCAAATCTAAGGTAAAACAGCCATCAACAATGCAAGCCTGGACTAATAAAACACTTCAAGCACCACCATGCGGGGTGCTTCAAGTGTTTTTATGCATAAGGTAAATTATTTCTTCTTCAATCCCTTATAAGCAAGGTAAGCAACCACAAACACAGCCACAACAATGAACACAATGCCAATCTCGCTGCTGTACTCCTTCACCTTGTCCATCACAGCCTCCTCGGTCTGTAGGCCGGGGATTGATGCCATATAGTAGCCGAGCGCAGCAAGAATTGCATTCCACACTCCTGCACCAAGCGATGTATAAAGCACAAAGCGTCCAAGCCCCATACGCGCAAGACCGGCAGGGATAGATATCAGCTGGCGCACTGCAGGAACAAGGCGGCCGACAAAAGTAGAGACAGCACCGTGCTCATCGAAGTACTTCTCGGCATTCTGCACCTTGGCCTCATCAATGAGACACATGTGACCAATGCGGCTGTTGGCGAACTTGTAGACGAT
Organism: Bacteroidaceae bacterium; assembly: GCA_045644005.1. Taxonomy (GTDB): domain Bacteria; phylum Bacteroidota; class Bacteroidia; order Bacteroidales; family Bacteroidaceae; genus HGM04593. Next base: position 4,040 of record JAZRGF010000240.1, read on the forward strand.
GGGACGACCCAACCACACTGCAAGGTAGTAGTTGATGAATGCGCCGATGAGCGCACCCAATGTGGCAAATACCACAACAAGTGTCACGTTCATATCACCGCTGACGGCAGCCTTCCAGGCCGCAGGGGGCACAACAGCCTCGGAAGGGAAAGGGATGAAAGAACTCTCAATGGCCATAAACAGTGTCACTGTCCAGTAATTCAGATGGTCAAGACAAAATTGTATCAACGATTCCATAGTATAATTTTTATTCGTTTATAATTCATATTCAAAACAGATTCGGTTTGTTTGCGCGGGCATCATCGAGCGAACGCAATGGCGCGGCACTCTTTTGCATTGCACCTTGGCGCAGAGCCTGCTGAGACTCCTTCAAGGCCGCAACAAAAGCCTCTTTGCGTTCCACACCGCCAAGTAGCTCGGCCGCCACAACAACATTCTGCGACACATCCTTCACATGCACCACAGCGCCGCCATAGACCGGAGCAACCCTCAAAGCCGTATGCAAAGGACTTGTGGTAGCGCCGGCAATCATCACCGGAATATCGAGTCCTGCACTCTTCAACTCCTTTACAGCAGTTATCATCTCCTCCAATGACGGTGTTATAAGACCGCTGAGCGCCACAATATCCACCTTCTTCTCTATTGCCGTTGCAACAATTGTCTCAGGGGGAACCATAACGCCAAGGTCAATCACCTCGTATCCATTGCAACCCATGACAACCGTTGCAATATTCTTGCCAATGTCGTGCACGTCGCCCTTCACGGTTGCCACAAGTACCCTGCCGGCCGACTGGGCAGCATCACTCTTCGACTGCTCAATGAGCGGCTGCAACAACGTGACGGCCTGTTTCATTGTGCGGGCAGCCTTAACCACCTGTGGCAGGAACAGTTTTCCCTGACCGAAAAGCTCGCCAACCACGGCCATACCGTCCATGAGCGGCCCGCCAATGACATCCACAGCTGTGCCATATTTTGCCACAGCCTCGTCAATATCAACGGCAAGGTATTCGCCCACACCCTTGAGCAATGCCCATTCAAGGCGCCTCTCCACAGGCTGCTCACGCCAAGCGTCGTCGGCTGTCTGCTGCACGGCCACACTCTGCTCTTTCAGCTCACCGGCCATGGTTATGAGACGCTCTGTGGCATCGGCCGTGCGGTTGAGAACCACATCCTCAAGCACCTCACGCAAGGGCAAAGGAATATCGTCATACTGCACTGCTGTCTGCGGGTTCACTATACCCATGTCCATTCCCGCAACTATTGCGTGATAGAGGAACACTGCATGCAGCGCCTCGCGCACGTAGTTGTTGCCACGGAACGAGAACGAGAGGTTGCTGACACCACCGCTTATGTGCGCCCCGACAAGGTTCTCCCTTATCCAGGCGCATGCGCGGATGAAGTCTATGCCATAGGCGGCATGCTCCTCAATGCCCGTTGCCACGGCAAGTATATTAGGGTCAATAATTATTTCATACGGAGCAAAGCCGGCTTTCTTTGTCAAGAGCCCGAAAGCACGGCCGCAGACCTCGATCTTGCGCTCATAGGTTGTAGCCTGTCCCTGCTCATCAAAGGCCATGACAACAACCACTGCCCCCAGGCGGCGTGCCTCAACGGCACGTTCCAAAAATAGCGTCTCACCCCCCTTTAGTGAAATGGAGTTCACCACGGCACGTCCTTGCACGCATTTCAACCCGGCACGTATCACGTTCCAGTCCGACGAGTCCACCATCACCGGTACACGGGCAATGTCGGGTTCCCCGGCAAGCATATTCAGGAATGTGGTCATCTCGGCACGTGCATCAAGCAGGCCATCGTCCATGTTTATGTCAATGAGCTGCGCCCCGTCCTCAACCTGCTTGCGGGCTATGTCCAATGCCTCGGCATACTTTTTCTCGTTTATCAGACGCAGGAACTTTCTTGAACCCGCCACGTTGCAACGCTCGCCCACATTAATGAAGTTCATGCTGCTGTTCACCACCAGGCGCTCAAGCCCCGAGAGCCAAAGTTCGGATGGCTTTGCCAGCGGCACACGTGGCTGCACACCCTCAGTCATCGGCGGGAACAGTGCTATATACTCATCGGTTGTACCGCAGCAACCACCAACAATGTTCACCAGCCCCTCGTCAATGTATTCGCGTACAATCTCCGCCATCTCCTGCGGAGTCTGGTCATATCCGCCAAGCTCGTTGGGCAAACCCGCATTGGGGTATACGCTCACATAGCATGGAGCAATCTCGCCAAGGCGCTTGAGAAACGGTTTCATCTCCCTTGCACCGAATGAGCAGTTCAGGCCAATGGACAACAGGTTGCGGTTGGCAACCGAAGCCACGAAAGCCTCTATCGTCTGGCCCGAGAGAATGCGCCCCTGCTTGTCGGCAATGGTAAAGGAGAGCATCACCGGCACCTCGCGGCCTGTCACAGCACAAGCCTCATCGGCCGCATATAGCGCAGCCTTGGCATTGAGGGCATCAAAGATTGTCTCGCACAACAACGCGTCCACCCCACCCTCTATGAGCGCAATCATCTGCTCGCGATAGGCATCGGCAAGCATATCAAAGGTCACATTCCTCTGCGCCGGGTCCTCCACATCGGGGCTGATTGAACAGGTGCGGCTTGTGGGGCCCACCGAGCCCACAACAAAGCGTGGCTTGTCGGGGGTGGAGAAACTGTCGGCCAACTCGCGCGCCATACGCGCGGCACTGCGGTTTATATCGCCACACAAATGTTCGCAGCCAAACTCGGCCTGCGAAATACGGTTGGCATTGAACGTTGATGTCTCAATTATGTCGGCGCCGGCAGCCAGGTAGCGTGTATGTATCTCGCGGATAACATCGGGGCGGGTGAGCACAAGGATATCATTGTTACCCTTGAGTATCCCGCCGTGCCCGGCAAGCAACGTGCCGCGGAAATCATCCTCTCCCAGCCCGTAGCGTTGCACCATGGTACCCATAGCACCATCCAGCACCAATATTCTCTCTTTTAAAGCTTCTTTAATTGTCATTCCCAAACAGTATCAGAGCCGTACTTTTGCACAGCCGACAGAATCCTTTATTATAGCATTTCACTCTACCCTTGCCATGAGGATAGAGCAACCCCCATATCAAATCAGAAATTTCTCCTTATGCGATCCATCTCGCGCTTGTCGTCGCGCTCCTTGATGCTTTCGCGCTTGTCATACTCGTGCTTACCGCGTGCAAGAGCTATCACCAGCTTTGCAAGCCCCTTCTCGTTTATGAACAGGCGCACGGGCACAATAGTGAAACCGGGGTTCTTCACTGCCTGCCTTAACTTGCGCAGCTCCTTGCGGTCGAGCAGCAATTTACGGTCGCGCCTTGCCACATGGTTGTTGTAGGAGCCGTAGAAATACTCGGCAATATGCATATTCTTAACCCACAGTTCATTGTTTATGAACGTACAATAGGTATCGACCAGGCTCACCTTTGACAGCCTTATCGACTTTATCTCCGTTCCCGTCAACACAATACCGGCCGTGTAGGTCTCGGTAAAGATGTAGTCGAACGTGGCACGTTTGTTCTTTATGTTGATATTAGATACTCTCTTGTCCATATTACTCCCTCACAGGACATAAAATAGTGTTTTGTTATCTTATGTAATTGCCATCAAGCGGCGAATCCTTGAGTGCCCCGCCCTCCATTCGCCTTATATAGATTCTGGTCTTGATATCATCAAGATTCGAAGGCAGCTGCGCCTTCTCCTCGTCATTGAGGAAATCTGCAATGTTGCTGATGTCGAATGTCAGCAATTTCTTAACTTCGGCAGTGCTCTCCTTTGCACTAACAAAAAGGTCGAGCTCCACACAGCCATCATTCATGCCACGTACCGTCATTGCATATGAAGCGCTCTCCTCAACACCGTTGTACACGATGCTGACATTCTGTTTTCCTTTCCACACCCAAGTCAAAGCAGTAAACTGATCGAAAAAGGTAATAGGCTCCAGAAAAGTAATCGGGGTATCGAATGCCGCTGTATCTACGTCGGCCGACAACGGATATACAGGCACTTTCTCCACTACATCGAGGATTGTCCACAAAGGCTCTGTTTCGCTATACAGATTATAAGTGCAAGTCATTTTCAAGAATGCGCGGTCACCGGTTTCAAGCCCAAACTGGTCGACATTCTTTGCAAACAGATAAGTAGAATCACTGAATTCGGGTTCAATGCGCGACTTGTTCACCGTACACAAAGCCTCAAGATTATATGTAACAGTGTTCTCGACCTCGGCAGGACCGCAAGCCCACAGAACAACAGCTACCGCAACGGCAGACAAAATACTATAAAGTCTTTTCATAGGTTTCATAAAATTCAAAATTAAGACAAAACTATTTGCGAAGATACAAACAAAATGGCAAATAAGCCCCATATTTATGTTAATAAATATTCCATTGGCACAAATTTACCCACAAGCGCAAAAATGGATGCAAAAAAAAAACGCCACGTCCTTTGCTCAAGACATTATTTTAACTATCTTCGCAAACTGAAAGAGACTATGTTTCACATTTTAAACATATAAAAATTATGGTTTATTCACACGAAGTAGAAAACATGTGTGTTGTGAAGAAAGGTCCTAACCACGGTCCTGCTCCAATCCCAGAAGAGGGTAAGT
>JAZRGF010000241.1:0-6654 GCA_045644005.1 Bacteroidaceae bacterium
TACTATGGCAAACAAAGCATTATTGGTAATTCTCGACGGCTGGGGTGTTGGTAACCACGGCAAGGGTGATGTTATCTTCAATACACCTACTCCTTACTGGGATCATTTGACATCAGTTTACCCCACATCACAGCTCCAGGCGAGCGGTGAGAATGTAGGTCTTCCTGCAGGACAGATGGGTAACAGCGAGGTAGGTCACCTCAACATCGGTGGCGGTCGCGTGGTATATCAGGATTTGCTCAAGATAAACCGTGCCATTGCCGACGGCTCAATCGCGCAGAACCCTCAGTTGGTTGCTGCTGTTGAGTATGCAAAGGCAAACGGCAAGAAGCTCCATTTCATGGGCTTGACATCGGACGGTGGTGTACACAGCTCACTCGAGCACCTCGAGGCAATGTACAAGTTCGCAGCCGAGCAGGGCGTTGAGAACGCTTATGTTCACTGCTTTATGGATGGCCGTGACACCGACCCAAAGAGCGGTGCAGGCTTCATCGAGGATTTGACATCAAAGGGCCTCAAGTTGGCAACAATCGTTGGCCGTTACTATGCAATGGACCGCGACAAGCGTTGGGAGCGTGTGAAGATTGCTTACGACCTCATCGTCAGTGGCGAGGGCAAGCCGGCAGCCGACATGGTTGCTGCCGTTAAGGAGTCTTACGAGGAGGGCGTTACCGACGAGTTTATCAAACCAATCGTAAATACAAACTTCGACGGCCGCATTGGTGAGGGTGATGCAGTAATCTTCTTCAACTACCGTAACGACCGCGCAAAGGAGCTTACAGTTGTTCTTACACAGGAGGATATGCCTGCCGAGGGTATGCACACAATCCCAGGCTTGCAGTACTACTGTATGACTCCTTACGATGCAAAGTTCACAGGTGTTCACATCCTCTTCGATAAGGAGAATGTTGAGAACACACTCGGTGAGTTCATTGCAAAGCAGGGTATGAAGCAGTTGCACATTGCCGAGACCGAGAAGTATGCTCACGTTACATTCTTCTTCAACGGTGGCCGCGAGACTCCATACGATGGCGAGGAGCGCATCCTTGTACCATCGCCAAAGGTTGCTACATATGACTTGCAGCCCGAGATGAGCGCATACGAGGTTAAGGAGAAGCTCGTTAACGAAATCAACAGCGAGAAGTTCGACTTCATCGTTGTAAACTTTGCTAATGGTGACATGGTTGGTCACACAGGTGTGTACAGCGCTATTGAGAAGGCTGTGCTTGCTGTTGACGCTTGCTTGAAGGATGTCATTGAGGCTGCGCGTAACCATGGCTATGAGTCAATCATCATTGCCGACCACGGTAACGCCGACAACGCGGTTAACGCCGACGGTTCACCAAACACAGCACACTCATTGAATCCCGTTCCTTGTGTGTACGTTACAAACCAGGAGAATGCGACAATTGAGGACGGTATCCTCGCCGATGTTGCTCCAACCATCCTCAAGATCATGGGCTTGGAGGCTCCTGCCGACATGACAGGTAAGGCATTGATCTAATTCAAAAAAAGTCTACAAGGTCTCTAAGGTCTTTAATGGCTTTAGGGACCTTTTTTTCATTTACAACATTATGGTACAAATAGGAGACACTATAGTTTCGTTCGACCTTTTTCAGGAGTATTTCTGCTGTAACTTCTCGCACTGCAAGGGGGCGTGTTGCGTGGAAGGTGATGCCGGTGCACCGGTACTTATGGACGAGGTTGAAAAGCTTGAAGAGGCGTTTGAGGTGGTTGAAAATGAGATGACCCCCGAGGCACGTGCCGTTGTCAAGGAACAGGGTGTGGTATATAACGACCGCGACGGCGACCTTGTAACATCAATTGTCAATGGCAAGGACTGTGTCTTTGCTTCGCGCGATGACAAGGGTAATTGCATTTGCTTGATAGACAAGGCATATCGCGAGGGGCGCACTTCGTGGCGCAAACCAATATCCTGCTATCTCTACCCTGTGCGCTTGCGCAAGGTTGGCGATATGACAGGTGTGAACCTGCATAAGTGGGATGTTTGCAGCAGCGCATTCATCAAAGGTCGCCGCAAAGGAATAAGGGCTTATGAGTTCTTGAAAGAGCCGCTTATCGAACGCTTCGGCGAAGAGTGGTATAGGGAGCTGCTTGTAGTAGCGGAAGAGCTAGAGAAGCAAGGCTTCTTCAATCGATAAAGTACACAGCAAATAGTCACGGGCCGCGTGGAGTTAGTCACGCCCCGTGGGTTGCGTTTAGTGTGCTTTATTAATTTCTTAAGAAGCAGATATGCTTTAATGCAACAATCAATAATCGACAAGACTTGCAGCAATTGGTCGCGAGTAGCCCCGGCGAAGATGGTGCCTCGCGGGTTGCGAAAAAGACGACCTACCTTTCTTTTTTAAAAGTAACAATATGGCAGTTGACCCAAAGACAATCAAAATTCGCGGAACTGTCATCCTGACTATACCTTAATAGAAACATTAAAAAGAGGTTCTCGATGAACTGGATGTGAAGGATCTTGTAACCGCGCAGAGCAGGGATACTTCGCTATGCTCAGACGTGTTGTTGAGGGCTTGCCCGAAAAATGACAAAGTACGCTGGGTCAACATCTATATTATTACCTTTTTAAATGTTGCGTCCTTAATAAATTATACAATTTTATGCATTTCAATAAAATAGCGTTATCTTTGCGACGTTTGAAATTACATCAATAGAATTTAACATAAACACAAAAATATTTAATTATGAAAAGATTTTTACTTTATCTATCTGCGCTGTTCTTGAGCGTCTCTTTCGCTAATGCGCAGGAAACTTATGAGATTAGTACAAGTACTGGTACATTGGTTGGAACTGAGAACAAAAAGAGTGCTTGGGTGGCAAATGATTGCCCGGCAGGATTGAAGATTACAGCAACCGATGCTAATGGTGAAGCTGTCAATACTATTTCAGTGTTGAACTCATGTTATAAATTCTATGCAGTGGGTCTTTACCCTGGAACTGAAAATCTTTCAAGTTCTCCTACGACATATACAATTTCTGTAGAAGATGGTTATCTGATTACAGGATATAGTATGACCTATTATCCAAGTTCAGGAAAAAAAGTAACTCTTTCGAACGAGTATGGCTATAATGAAACGCCTACAAGTACTAGTCTTGACTATTATATGACAACAACTGGTTTGAGTGCAAAATCAACAACTTTTACAGTGTCTGCAAGTAATGCAAATTATGCAGTGTGTGGACTTGAATTTACCGTTACTGTTAAGGAAGAAGGCGAAGGTGGTGAGGAGCCAGGTGATGATTCTGCAATCATGGAGCAGTATGATGCAATTGCGAAGCCTACATTTGGCAAGGCTGGTAATACTACATTTGTTAAGGCTGCAACTTTGGCAGGTGATGTAAATGCTGAGGTAGCCGGTATTCAGGCTGTTGCCGGCCAGGCTTGTGTAACCAATGTAATTGAGGTTGCTGCGGGTGCAGTGTTTGATCTTAACATAACCTATCAGTTGAACTGGGGTGACCTTGCAATCTATCAGATTGAGAACGGTGAAGCAACAAAGGAGTATGGTTACTATTATGGTTCTTGGGAGGCAGACGGTAGCACAGCAAAGGTTGCCCAGAATATTGCCAATGAAGGTATATCTGTTACAGAAATAGTTGATGGTGCTTGCACTGTGACATACCCCATTGCAATCAATGAGAACCATAACCCTGGTGATGTTATTGTTGTTCGCGCAATCACAGGAAAGATTAACAATGTAACAAACTCTGCTTTTGAACAGAATATTGTTGAGGGTGGTTATGTCGATTTCCTCTTTGTTGTAGCAGAGTCTTACACACTTACTGTTGGTGAAACAGAGTGGGCAACACTTTGTCTAGATAACGCTGTAAGAATTCCTGGTGGAGTTGAAGTATATACAGTTAGCGAGATTAAAGATGGTTATGTTGTACTTGGGGAAGTTTCTGATGTAATCCCTGCTAACTGCCCTGTTTTGGTAAATGCTTCAATGTCTGGTGATTGGGATTTTGTGTATACATCAGAGATTGGTGAAGAGTATGAAAATCTTCTCAAGGGTACAACCGAAGATGCATATGTAACAGAGGAAGCATATGTTCTTTGGGATGTTGATGGCGAGGCTTGCTTCTGCAAGGCTGATATGACTAACGGTTCTTTCTTGAATAAGGCCAACAAGGCTTACTTGCCAAAGACTGAGGGAATGAACGCAGCTTCTTACAGCTTCCGTTTCGAGGACGGTACAACTGCTATTGAGAACGTAGAGGTTGAGAACGCAGTTAAGGCTATCTACGACCTTACAGGTCGCCGCGTAGAGGCTATCACAGCTCCCGGTATTTACATTGTAGGTGGCAAAAAAGTGCTGGTAAAGTAAATTGACTCACCCTAACCCTCTCTCAAGGAGAGGGAACAGAAAAAGAGGAGAACGGCCACCCCCTAGCCCCCTCCCTAATGAGGGGGAACTGAAATACTATAAAAATAAAAAGAGAGAAAACAGTCCTTTTAACTTCCTCCCCTTAAGGGGGAGGTCAGGTGGGGTCATTGATTAAATAACATCCCACTTTAAGCCCTCCCATTATGGGGAGGGTTGGGTGGGGCTAAAAAAGTCCTCCAAACTCTCCCCATTATGGGGGAGACGGAGGAGGCCACATATAAGATATGAAAAAGAATTATGTATCACCTCTTGTAGTAGAGGTAAGCGTAGCAGCAGAGTCAATGCTTGCAGGATCTTTGAAAATGAGTGACACAACAGTAGATACCTCAAACGGCGGTCAGCTCTCAGGTGGCAGCCGCGGTGAATGGGGCAATTTGTGGAACTAATCCACAAATTGACCTATCGACGAGTTTTGCAGCAATGGGTCGCGGGCAGCGCAGACATAGGTTGCGCCCCGCGGGTTGCGAAAAGCAAAACGAGTCAATGGGGTAACCTTTGGAATTAAAAAACTTGAGGAGCAGTTGCTCCTCATTTATTTTAATCGATAAAGCCGCCAGCAGTTAGTCGCGCGTAGCATGGACATTGGTCATGCCGCGCGGGATGCGATTAGGCGACTTTATCAACTTTAATTAGGTACCCCACGAACGAAGTGGAGACGCGAAGCGGCTCCTTTGATGCGTGCAGAGGTTGGTCGCACGTAGCGTGGACATCGGTCACGCCGTGCGGGTCTCGTTAAGCCACGCATCAAAAATGGGGCAATTTGTGGAATTAACATAAAACGAGGAGTGAAAATTTCGCTCCTCGTTTTATGTTAATCGATAAAGCACACAGCAAAAGGTCAAGCGTAGCGCGGGCACAGTTCGCGCCGCTTGGGTTGCGAATAGTGTGCTTTGTCAATTTTTATGTTAATCGACAATACGCGCAGCCCGTGTTTGTTGTCGCAAATTTGCGAATTTGCGAATAAAATCGTAATTTTACACGTTTTCATAATATTTGGGGTAAAATGGCTGTAGAGATTGTAAAAGTGACTACAAACAGGCAGTTAAAACGCTTTGTGCGTTTTAATTATGAACTGTACAAGGATAATCCGTATTTTGTGCCCGAGCTGTTCGAGGATACAATGGATACTTTGCGCAAAGACCGCAATGCGGCATTCGAGTTTTGCGACGCCGACTATTTCCTTGCCTACCGTGACGGGAAGATTGTGGGGCGCATTGCGGCCATAATAAACCCGCATGCCAACGAGAAGTGGGGGGTGAGGGCAGCCCGTTTCGGTTGGGTGGATTTCATTGATGACAATGAGGTGGTTGATGCTCTCTTTTCAACAGCCGAGGCGTGGGCGCGTGAGCGTGGAATGACCGAAATGCAGGGGCCGCTTGGTTTTACCGATTTTGACCCTGAAGGTATGCTCATTGAGGGCTTCGACCGCTTGGGAACAATGTCTACAATATATAATTACCCCTATTATCCAAAGCATCTTGAGCGATTGGGCTATGTTAAGGATGTGGATTGGGTGGAGTTTCTCTTCAAACTGCCCGCCGAAAAGTGGCCCAAGGCCGAGCGCGTCGCGGCTATCGTGGAGAAGAAGTTCGGTATGCGCATTGTGCGTGCGAAATCGTGTGCGGAGATTGCAGAGCGCTATGGCAAGGCGTTCTTTGAACTGTGCAACGAGAGCTATGCGGGGCTTTATGGCTTTGCACCGCTCACCCCAAAACAGATTGACCAGTTTGTAAAGATGTACCTTCCGATGGCCGACAAACGCCTGCTGTGCCTTATTGTTGACAAGGACGATAATCTTGTGGCGCTTGGCATAAGCATATTCTCGCTTGCCGAGGCATTGCGCAAGGCAAAGGGCAGGCTGTTCCCGTTCGGCTGGTGGCACATTCTCAAGGCTCTGTTCCTTAAACATCCGAAGAGGCTTGACTTCCTGCTTGCGGCTGTAAAGCCCGAGTATCAGAGCAAGGGTGCCTTTGCAATGATATTCAATGAGCTTATGGGTAACTACATTGACATGGGCATTGTTGACATTGAGAGCAACCCCGAGCTGGAGGACAACAAGGAGATGCAGAACCTGTGGAATGACTTTGAAAAAGAGCAGCACAAACGCCGCCGCGCGTTCAAGAAAGAACTGAAAAGTGAAAGGTGAAATCTGAAATGTGAAAACTTGTGCAAGTGAGCAAAACACAAAGCTTGCTTTAGTGTTTTACCGCGAGCGTAGCCAAGTTTCAAGCGCAGGGAG
>JAZRGF010000242.1:0-1035 GCA_045644005.1 Bacteroidaceae bacterium
TTGGCAATGACCGAGTCCACACCCTGCAACAACTGTAAGGGTACTCTTCTCTATTATCACATCACCGTTACAGTAATACGATGGATTCTCATTGGGCAGTTCAATCTCCTCGAGCAAACTGCAACCATCAAAAACAAGTACGTACTCCGAACCGCTTCCAAACTCCTTCAACGTAGAGGGTAATTTTGCATGGCGCAGACCACTACAAAGCGAAAAAGCAGAAGCAGCAATTCTCTCACACCCCTCTTCCACTACAAGGGAATCAATACCACGGCATGCTGTGAATGCATATTTGCCCATACTCTTCACACTCCCGGGAATAACAAGTTTTCCACGTAGTCCACAGCCAAAGAATGCTCCATTCTCAATCTCTACCACCGATGACGGAATATCTACACACCCCTTTTCAACGCCTTTAAATGCATTCCGTCCAATCACCTTAACACCTTCGGGAATTTTTGTTCTCGCACAAGCCTGCACCAAGCGGCCACTTGCGCTCTCAATAATGGCATTGCAACCACCACGGCTGTCATACACCTTATTACCCCGCTTTACCTTCATTGACTTCAACTCATTTGCACCTGCAAAGGCTGAGGGTCCAATCTCAGTTACCGTAGCCGGGATAGTTATACTCTCGATTGAAGTACCATGGAAAGCACCATCGCCAATCTTCTCAAGACCATCGTGCAGGGTAACACCCACAAGCCAATCACAAGTCTGGAAAGCGCAATAATCAACAACTTTGACACTGGCAGGAATATCCAACGCAAAAGGCCCGGTATTACATACTATCCAAAAGGCATTCATTGCAATAACCTCAACACCATGGGGAATCTCTGTGGTCCTACAACCATACAATAATGTATTCGTAGCACTCTCAATGATGGCATTGCACCCGCCACGGCTGTCATATACGGGATTATCCTCATCAACAGAAAGATAAGTCAATGACTCAAGAGCACAAAAGGCACCACTTTCAATATGTTCCACACTTTTGGGAACAGTAATACTCTTCATCTGCCTGCATCCCGAAAA
>JAZRGF010000243.1:0-7219 GCA_045644005.1 Bacteroidaceae bacterium
GATGACGAACGTTATTTTACCACTCAGGCCGATGCAACACACTTCTCGGGCTGTAAAGGCAAGATTGTTTCAATCAACGGATTGTATGAGGGTATGATGGACGATGCCATCAATGTCCACGGCACCTATCTGCGCGTGGTAGAGCGCCTCGATGACAACACTTTGGTTGGCCGTTATATGCATGGCCAGGCCTACGGCTTCTATTGGGGTGGTGCCGGTGACAGTGTGCAGTTCGTGCGCTCCGATGTGATGGAGATTACCGACGGCAACCGTGTTGTTGAGATTGCGCCTTGCGACCAGGAATTGCTTGCCGGTTGCAAGGAGTTCAAGATCAAGTTCGAGAAACCCCTGCCGGCCGACATTGCCAACGGAAAATATGGCATTGAGAACCTTGAGTGGACTCCCGAGGTCTATTTCGCCGGCAATACAATACGTAACAACCGTGCGCGTGGTGCATTGTTCAGCACACCTAAGAAGACACTCGTAGAGAATAATCTCTTTGACCACACATCGGGCACGGCAATCCTGCTCTGCGGTGACTGTAACGGTTGGTTCGAGACGGGTGCATGCCGTGATGTGGTTATCCGTAACAACCGCTTTGTCAATGCTCTTACAAGCATGTTCCAGTTTACCAACGGTATAATTTCAATCTATCCCGAAATCCCCGACCTTGCATCGCAGACCAAGTATTTCCACGGTGGCAACGGCAAGGGTGTAGTAATCGAGAACAATACTTTCGAGACCTTTGACGCACCAATCGTCTATGCAAAGTCGCTCGACGGCCTTGTGTTCCGTGGCAATAAGGTGGTGCAGAACAATGACTTCATGCCATTCCACTGGAATAGATACCGTTTCTTGCTCGACAAGGTGACAAACGTAACCATTGAGAATAATGACTTCTCCAACGGCTTTGACGAGGAGAAGGATGTAATGTACCGTTATTGTTGACGTTGCTGCATCGTTTTGGAGAAGATATATCGGTTGTTGAAGCGCCACAGCGCTTCAACAACCCTTTTTACTATCAGCCACATGCGCTTTGTGTGATGGCGGCCGATGAGGTACGTGCCATGCTGTCACATGACAGTGCTGTCGCTGCCGATGTGGCAAGAGGCAAGATGTTCGGTGTCCTTGTCGTGCGTGATGCAGATGGTTCTCTTGGCTATCTTACGGCCTTCTCGGGCCTGCTTGCCGGCAGAAACAGGGTGCCCGGTTTCGTGCCGCCGGTGTTCGACCTGCAGTCGCCTGGCGGCTATTTCAAACAGGAAGAGGGTGAAATCTCTGCTCTTAACAAGCGGATAAAGGATATTGAAAACGGCGGTGAATATGTTGCCGCTACAGCTGCCGCTGCCCAGGCAAGGCAGGCGATGGACGAAGAACTCGCGGCAATGCGCGAAGCAATGCGCCTTTGCAAGCTGCACCGCAATGAAATGCGTGCTACAGGCACACTTACGCCCAGTGATGAGGCTGCCCTGGTGCGCGAGAGCCAGTTCCAAAAAGCCGAACTCAAGCGTGCCACCGCAAGGTGGCAACAGCGGATAGCCGAGTGCGAGGCAGCCGTTGCTCCATTTAAGGCTTCTATGGCGGCAATGAAAGAGGAACGCAAGCGTCGTTCCGCAACCTTGCAGCGCTGGCTTTTCGAGCAGTTCAAGGTGCTCAATGCCAATGGCTGTGAAAAGAGCCTGCTCGATATCTTTGCCGTACATTCGGGCATTATTCCGCCCGGCGGGGCGGGGGAGTGCGCGGCGCCGAAACTGCTGCAGTATGCCTATCTCAACTCCCTGACTCCCATTGCGGTAGCCGAGTTTTGGGTGGGCGCTTCACCGCAGGGCGAGGTGCGTCGTGACGGCTGTTTCTATGGTGCCTGCAAGAGCAAGTGCGAACCCATTCTTGGCTTCATGCTCCAGGGGCTCGATGTCGAGGAGAATGCGCTCGAAAAGGGCGGCGAAATAGACAATCTGGAGGTGGTGTATGAGGACGATGCCATCATTGTGGTGAACAAACCCTCGGGCATTCTTTCTGTGCCGGGAGTGGTTGGCGGAACATCGGTGCAGCAGTGGCTGCGCGAGGAGTATCTGCACAGTAATGAACTCTTTGTGGCGCACCGCCTCGATATGGCCACGTCGGGTCTGTTGGTGGCGGCAAAGTCAATGGAGGCATACAAGGAACTGCAGCGGCAGTTTGCCGGTCGCGAGGTAAAGAAACAGTACACGGCAATCCTTGACGGCATGCCGCAAAAAAGCGAAGGTGTTATAGAGCTCCCTCTTGCTGCCGATTATGGCAACCGCCCGCGTCAAAAGGTCGATTATCTCAACGGAAAACCTGCAATAACACGCTATAAAATCATTGGCGCGGTTGAACGTGATGGCCGTCAATGTGCAGTTGTCTGCTTTGAACCCATTACAGGGCGCACGCATCAGTTGCGTGTCCATGCAGCCCACAAGGACGGGCTCGATTGTCCCATAGTTGGCGATGTCCTTTATGGCGCGGCAGGCGAAAGGCTTATGTTGCATGCTTCCTGCATATCTTTTTTTCATCCTGTGAATAAAGAAGTTATAGAGTTGGAGTGTAAATGTGATTTTTTTGCTAATTTTGCAAAATAATGCATAACTACACACTTTGTGTGTTTTCCTACGAATTGAAAAACTTAAATATTAATCTATGAAACTGAAATCAATACTTTTTTCGGCATTGACTGCAGTGTTGTTCTGTACGGGCGCGCAGGCGCAAGGCGACTACTATGTTAAGCATGGAGCCGATGTGAACGTGACACACTCAACGCACTATCCCAAGGCGGTTGGTGTTGCCAATGTACGCGGTGACCAGCAGGTGCTCGACAATATTGCAACTGCACCACGCTGTGCTGCATATTTCGACAAGACATCGACTGTCTTTGAGGTTAAGAGCGGCGAGACTGTGACTCCACTCATCACCATCAACGGTGCATGGATGCACGGCTATGTATTTGTCGACTGGAACAACAACAAGCAGTTCGATGTGAATGTGACCGGTGAGGGCCCTTATATCAAAGGCGAGGGTAATGAACTCATGTGTTGGTCGCTTTATAGCCACAATGGTAGCGGCGACAACGGTTGGAACAGTGCCGGCCTCTACCAACCCGGCGGTGATGTCCTTGCCCCGGGTTCGTTCCGCGTGCCCGAGGGGCTTGAGGTGGGTTCTACCTACCGCATGCGTTATGCTATCCAGTGGAACAGCATAGACCCTACGGGTTCTTATGCCAATTTCATCAGCGACGGTGGCTCAATCATTGATGTCACACTCAAGATTTCGGGTGTCGCATCCGAGGACGAACTTAATGTCTATCCCATCAACGACTATGCCGAGCCTCGCGTGGGCACCACACCCGATGAGGCTACATGGAATGCGCTGCCCGATGGCCTGAACGCTACTTGGGCATCGCGCGATGTTCACTACAAACTGCACGATGTGCCCCAGGTTGCACAAAAGAACGAGGCAACCCTCCATGCATGGAAGGGCGAGCGTGCAAACATCCAGGCTGTGCTCTACAGCAAGAGCGACCAGGGTATGCTTTCGGTGCGCATGACAGAATGGCAGAAAGACGGCAAGGGTACAGGCATCAAAGGTGGTGATGCACGTTTTGTGAACTATGTGATTACGGATGATTATGTATCATGCGGCAACCACCCCATGACACTGCCGCAGTGGCTTGTTGCCGATGTCATAGACCAGGATAAACCACATGCAGTTCCTGCAATGGAAACACGCCCAGTATGGTGTACCATTGAGGTGCCACGTGACATTGAGGCCGGTGAATACACAACAGCACTTGAGGTTGTCGATGCAAACGGAAATGTAGTAAAGAGCCTTGCACTTACAGTCAATGTCAACCCTCACACGTTGCCGACTGTAGCCGAGCAGAAATTCCATCTCGACTTCTGGCAGCAGCCATATGCCATCAGCCGCTACTATGGTGTCGAGCGTTGGAGCGAGGAACACTACGAGGCTCTGCGCCCATATCTTGCTGCCCTTGGCCGTGCCGGCCAGCGCGTTGTCAGCGCAATTCTCTTCTATGAGCCATGGGGCGAGCAGACGCACGACCTTTTCGACCCGATGGTGCAGACAACAAAGAAGAGCGACGGAACATGGGAGTATGACTATACGGTATTCGACAGGTATGTGGAGCTCTGTGCCGAATATGGCATCACAAAACAAATCAACTGGTTCAGCATGTTGCCATGGGATATGAGCTTCCGTTATTTCGATGAGGCTTCAAACGGTTACAAGACACTCTCTACAACATATTCATCCAATGAGTACCGCGAGTTGTGGACAAGCTTCCTCACAGCCTTCAAGGCGCATTTGCTGCAGAAGGGCTGGTTCGAGAAGACTGTAATTGCAGTAGATGAGCGTGGCGAGGCTGCAATGCTCAAGGCACATGAGATTGCCAGTGCCCTCGGCTTCAAGATGGCTTTGGCCGGCAACTACCACGGCTCGCTCTGCGATATCCTGCACGACAAGTGTGTGCAGCTTGGTCAGGAGCACTACTTTACAGCGGCACAGCTTGCCGACCGCAAGTCAAAGAACCGTGTAACTACATTCTACACCAGTTGCGCGAACAGCGAACCGAATATCTATACCAACTCGCTCCCGGCCGAAGCTGCCTATCTG
The DNA here is from genome assembly GCA_045644005.1 of Bacteroidaceae bacterium. Classification (GTDB taxonomy): domain Bacteria; phylum Bacteroidota; class Bacteroidia; order Bacteroidales; family Bacteroidaceae; genus HGM04593. The sequence goes on from JAZRGF010000243.1 coordinate 4,648, forward strand.
CCAATCTATGCGGCAAAGATGAACCTCGACGGCTATCTGCACTGGGCATGGTGCAACTGGGACGAGCATCCGCTCACCGACAGCCGTTTCCGCAAGTTCGGTTCGGGCGACACCTACTGCTACTATCCAGGCAACCGTTCAAGTGTGCGTTTCGAGCGTCTAATCGAGGGTATCCACCAGTATGAAAAGATTCAGATTCTCCGCGAGGAGTACAAGGATAATGAGGATAAGCTTGCCGACCTGCAGGCGTTGCTCGACCGCTTCAACGGTGCCAATGCAGGCACTGAGTGTGCTGCCATAGTAAATGACCTTGAGAACTTCCTTAACGGGCTCGAGGTGGAGATTCCTGAACCCGAGAACGTTGCAAGCGGATATTACCACCTCGTGAGCAGGGATGTGGCGCGATACGAGCATCTGTATAACGATGCTACGTTGAATGGCAATAGTTTGAAAATTACAATGCAGTCCGATACAAAAGTAAATACCAACAACGGTATATGGCTTTTGAATGCCAAGAGAAACGGCAAGTTCGATATCAAGAACGGTGACGGTAACCCCATTGTTGCCGGTGGTGCAAACGGTAAATCAATACTCGGTTCGTATACCGAGCTTACAGTGGGCAGCTCGTTTGATGCCGACGGATATCATTACTACTATTTTACCGAGGCTCTCAACTGTTCAAATACAACAGCCAACTTCAAGGTTAACGGTATCCCTTGCCTCACAACATGGTTGGCAGGCGGTGCCAACAAAGCCGACAACCAGTGGCGCCTTGAGCCTGTTGATATGGAGGGAAAGAGTGTTTATGATGTAGTTGTCGAGTGCGATTCCGACGTTTATGTTACATGCGATGGCGGTTATGCCTTCAATGGCGGTTTCTTTATAACAGCGTCTGAAATCGACGCTTCAAAGCTCGCAGTGTACATTTATGGTAATGTGTTGGAGAGTGCCGGAGTAAAGATTGACGGAAATAGAATCATTGTCAGTGACAAGCAGACTGCTGTCACCGCTCCAAAAACAGAAAATGCAGGGCCGGAGAGTGTTTACGACCTTGCCGGGCGTAAAATGGAAACTCCGGCCAAAGGGGTGAACATCATTGATGGCATAAAGACTTTTGTAAAATAACAGCAAAACCAAATATTTATAAAATGAGAAAAATTACTTTTTTGTTCCTCTCTTTGTTCATTGCTGCAAGTGCAATGGCAATTGAGAATGTAACCACTGGTTACTACCATTTGATTAGCAGGGACACAAACCGTAGCGTGCATCTTTACAACAATGCTTTGCATAGCGGTAACAGCATGAAGTTCACTTTGCAATCGAACTCTATGGTGAATACCAATAACGGTATATGGTACGTCACAGTTAAGGATAATAACAAACTTGGCATAAAGAACGGTGACGGACAGCCTGTTGTTGCCGGTGCCAACTGGGGCGGTTCAATTGCCGGCTCTTTCACAGAACTTACCATTGCCGGTACTGACGACGTGAATGATTACCGTTACTACTATTTCAACGAGGCACTGAACTGTACAAACGGAAGTGCAAACTTCAAAGTGGGTGGTGCCGATTTTCTTACAACCTGGAGTGACGGAGGTTCTGCCAATGACAACCAGTGGCGCTTTGAGCCTGTTGACATGGAGGGCAAGAGCATCTACAATATTGTTGTAGAGGGCAATGCCGATGCATACGTTACATACGGTGAAAACTATGCCTTCAATGGCGGTTTCTTTATTGCAGATTCAGAAATCAGCGCTTCACAGTTGACTGTGGGCGTTTTTGGCAATGTTTTGAAAAGTGCCGATGTCGAGGTAGAGGGCAACACAATCACTGTGACAAACGTGCAGGCGCTTGCGACTCCTGTAAAGCAGGACTTGTACAATACCAGCAAGGGCGACGGTGTAATTCCCCCTTATCGTATTCCCGGTATCACCACAGCAAGCAACGGCCGCTTGATAACAGCTGCTGCACGTCTTGTGTGTGGTACCGACCCCGGCTATGGTCAGGTCGATGTAGTTTGCCGCATAAGCGATGACCATGGTGCTACATGGAGCAATATGATTGACGTTGCAGTGGGTACAGGCCGCACATCGGCAACTGTGAACTATTTCGACACAGCCTTTGGTGACCCGGCTGTTGTTGCCGACCGTACAAGCAACGAGGTGCTCATCATTGCAGTTGCCGGCTGTACAGTATATGCCAATGGCAATACCACACGCCAGAACCCAAATATGATTGCTACCATCCTCAGCAAGGACAATGGCGAGACATGGGAAGAGCCAATCAATGTTACCGAGGATATCTACAGCCTTTTCGACGCCGGCAACCCCATTCAGTCGGCCTTCGTGGGTGGCGGTAAGGTGTTCCAGAGCCGCATTGTAAAGAAAGATAAATATTACCGTCTGTATGCAGCCATGTGTGCACGCCCCAACGGTAACCGCGTCATCTACTCCGACGACTTCGGAAAGACATGGCACGCTCTTGGTGGTGCATCGGCACTCCCTGCTCCCGGCGGCGACGAACCAAAGTGCGAGGAGATGCCCGACGGTCGCGTAATCCTCTCGAGCCGTGT
>JAZRGF010000244.1:0-2268 GCA_045644005.1 Bacteroidaceae bacterium
CTTGATGTTCCTTGAGGACCGCGTACGCAAGTCGCCAAGGAAAAAGAGCCCATTCTGCGACGGTACAGGCTACCGTGCTAACTATGCCGACTGGGATGGCGAGACTATCGGAACAGTTGGTAACTTTGGTCAGTGGATGGACTACATTGACGAGACTGTAAAGGCTCAGGGTTACTACTATGCCGTTTCAAAGGGCAAGGTGGTTATCAAGGAGGCTGAGGGTGCAAGCGGTGCGCTTGGTTTCAAGCTCTACAATGCCGAGACAGGTGAGTTGCTCTCATATACCAACAAGTATGAGATGAATGTTCCTGTATCGGCAAGCGGTGCTACATTGAAGGTTGTTGCTGCTCAGGCCGACGGTACCGACTATGAGGTACCTCATGCTTCACAGGGCCCCGAGTCGATGCAGAAGGAGGCCCTTGACGGTTCATTGAAGAGTGCGAGCGCAATCATCAGCAAAAAGGCTACAGCAACCACAATTGTAGGTTATTACTACCCCGAGGCTATTGCCGACCTGGAGGCTTTGTACAAGGAGGCTAATGCTGCATACAAGGCAAACGATACCAGCAAGTACTCATTTGCAGAGTGGAGTATCATGCTCGACGATGAGTGCAGCAAGATTCTCAACAACGAGGATGCACGTATCACCATCAAGGAGGGAACTGTGTTCATAATGAGAAGATTGATTAATCCTTACAGGGGTTACTATGCAGTGGGTGAGTATCCTACAGCAAAAACAACCAACCAGACAGGCGGCAATATCAACTGGATTATCGAGTATGCAGGAAAGACAGGCGAGTACTACCTCAAGTGCACATCAACAGGATATTACATTACCAACCTGAGCACAGCCGGTGCTTTCCTTGAGACAAAGAAACAGAGTGATGCCATCAAGTTCACTGTAGGTTACACCGATGACGGTGGTGTAAACTTCATCCTTGCCGACGGCAGCGAACAGACTCTTGGTCTGAGCGATGGCGGAAGCGTCGGTATTCTCCCGCTCAACGAGACCGGCGCAAAGTGGCGCGTGGATATTGTTGAGGACAATTCACTTGCATTCTACAAGGCTGCTGTTGAGGAATTGATGGCCGAGGCCAACATTAAGATTACAGAGGTGCTGAACCTTGACAGCCTGCAAACAATGAACATCTTCAATGATGGCATCATTGTAAAGGACAACAACCTGAACACATACGCACTCAACTTGCTCGATACATATTATGAGGTGTCGGCAAACATGGAGAATGCTACCGCAACACAGCTACAGAAGTATGCCAATACATTGCGCAAGCAGTTGGCCGACATTGAGGGCAAGTATATTGTGACAGCTCCAATGGTGACAAAGGGTGAGCAGGTTATATGGTACTACATCATAAGCAACAAGAGCGAGAAGTTTGCAGGTATCTATAATGGAACACAGGCAAGCCGCAAGGGACGTGTAGAGATGAGCGACGAGGTTACCGACGATGCTCTGTGGAGCTTTGCATCAACAGGTAAGCCGGGTGAGTTCAAACTCTACAATGCAGGCCAGAAGGGATTCGCGTATCGCCAGGGCACAAAGAACTATATCTTCACCTCGGCCGAGGAGGATTTCTTGCCTGTGACAATTGAGTATGATGCAAAGAATGATGGTTTGCTTATGACAGCGGCAGAAAAGACCATTTTCGATGGAGGTACAGCAGTGCAGCTTTCTGCTTCAAAGTCTTACTGGAGAGTGCAGATTGCCCTTATTGAGAACAACAAGGAGGTTGCCGACATTATCACAAACATCGAGAACGTGATTCCTGAGGCTAATGTCAACGGTGCAATCTATGACCTCAACGGTCGCCGAGTTGTAAATCCTGAAAGAGGTATCTTCATCCAGGGTGGCAAAAAGGTGCTGGTAAAGTAAGCCCCACCCAACCCTCCCCATAATGGGAGGGCTTGAAAATATAGGAATTGAGATTCTTCGCTTTCGCTCAGAATGACATTAAGTCTATTGTCATCCTGGACGAAAGTGAAGGATCTCTTTTTTGTAGGAATGAGTAATGAAAAACTGTCCCTCTTGGTTAAGAGGGACGAGCGCAGCGGAGGGAGTTTGAGAATGTCGCGAATAAATAGATATCTCCCATACGGTCGATATGACAACGTAGTTACTATGTTTGCATTCGTAATGAGTAGTGCTCGTCGGGATGGGTGGTCCCACCCCTTGCCGCACGGCGCTCCCCGACCGATGATATAAAAAATAGGTGTATAATAATTGGTTTCTTATCTTTGAATAAAGATATA
>JAZRGF010000245.1:0-1326 GCA_045644005.1 Bacteroidaceae bacterium
ACGGTTAGGAAGGTCGTTCTGTGCAACCTGTGTCCAAGAAGATGCTGTCAAAGAAGCTGTCTTTGTATCCATCAGGTTCCAAACATCCTCTTCACCGGTAGCCTCACCAACAGTGTTGTAAGCAGTCGGAGTCTCAAGACCCGCGAAAATCTTGTTGCTTACGATTGTTGCACCGCGTGTGTTACCCACAACCTTTGGAGCTGAACCGGCTGCCTTTGTATCGACATTGTAAATCATTGGAATGATGTTGTACATGTCAACAGCATCAACACCTGTGAGTTCCATCTCGGTACGCAGGTAGTGGCTGCCGTCGCGCAACACTGCACGCCAAACAATGGCAATCTTTGTGCCCTTGTACTCATACTCATAGTTTGCAACCAGCTGAACACCGTTGTAGTGCTGCGCACCGCCAATGGCTGTTGCATTGCCTGTGAGTGTCTCTGTCTTCACGTCAACGAGTGTCATTGCCGAGGCAGGAACATTGTCACCGTTACCAAATGCCACCGTGAAAGGCTCTGTGCCGGCTACCAAATTCATGGCATCGCAACCTGCAAAGTAAAGAGCATCGCCCACCTTCATGAAACCGGCAGCAAGCACCTTGTTGCTGAGTACATAAACGCCATTGTCCTCTGAGATATTCGCAACGCCCACGTTATCCTGCTGTTTTGGATAAACCCAAGCATTCTCATACTTCTCAACTGCAGGCAGAACAGGCAATGTAGCCACGTTAACAGTGATTGTGTTCTCGACATCGTTCACCGATACAACGGCAAACTTGCCCTCGGGAGCCGATACAGTGATAGTACCCTTGTCAACCGAACCCTCGACAGTAATTGTAGAACCATTGGCATACTCTTTGCCGGCAATCTCCAATGTAACACCCTCGGGAACAGTGATTGTGTAAGTACGCTCGGCAATCACATACTCTGCGAATGTGTAGCGGCTACCACCGTCGGTAGCACCGTTGTCGGTCCATAGGCCAAGTGTCTTGCCCGAACAAGCAGCAACACCACCAAAGTAATTCAGGTAGATAGCCTGTGCTGTGCCGGCTGTAGTGTAAGGCGAAATCTGATAGAAATCGTCGGCATAGTTGTCGAGCTTGAAGTAAGTACCCTCTACCTTGCTGTCGCTCATCTTAACGAAGCTCACACCGGTAGGATAGCTTGCCTTCTTGTCATAGCTCAGCCACTGCTTTGCATTGTGGCTGTAGATGTAGTACGCGCCGTCAACACCATCCACCGCATAGAATGCGAAGAGGCCGTTAGCGGCATCACCCTCAACAGGAGTAGTAGTCGGGCTTACATAAGCACCATTACCACTCACCAT
>JAZRGF010000246.1:0-1155 GCA_045644005.1 Bacteroidaceae bacterium
AGACCTTTACGTGAATGTATTTTGTAGTTGGAGTCAGTTCAAAAGTCTCATTCAAATCAACACGTACACCGAAGGTATTTGAGCCGAAGCGTGAACGTTGGATGGCCAAAATCTTTGACGATGGGTTGGGAGCTGTGCCCAACTGGTCGTCGACATAGGTCAAATGGTTGTCGATAACTGCATAGTTACCTTTGAGAGTACCTGTGCGGAAAGGAGAAGCCTCCCAAGTATCATACACACCGATAGACTTGTAGTCTTGTGTGTCAAATGTTATCTCTGTTTGCGCCGAAGCGAACATTGGAAATGCCAAAGCAGCAAGCGCAAATATGTTCTTCAATTTCATAATTACAAAGATTTTTAATATTAATAAACGCTTACTTTACTGATTAGCGGACAAGCGCGGCTGTCCTCGATTGTGATGCGCACACCCATAACATCATAGCCGTTGCCATAGCTGTTGGCAGTGCTGCTATTGAGCGGAATGATACGCTTGTAACCAACGGTAGTTGTCTGTACACCTGTTGCACGGCGTGTCCAGTTTACACCGTCCTGTGTTGTCTCGACAGTAAACTTCTTCACGCGCTGTCCTTTGGCAATGTACTCCATCAGCTCTACATAACGGATTGTCTTGGCTGTATCCCACATAAGTGTGATGGTAGCCTCTGTTGTACCGTCGTTTGTAGCCCAGTAGGTATCCTTGTTGCCATCAATCATATTAGCGGCAACATAGTTGCGGTTTGCACCGGCCTCGCGTGTCTCGCTGACAGTAACGGTTGCACTCTTTGCAAAATCGTTTGTCAGGCGTGCACGGATGAGGTCACCCATACCTTTGGGGGCATTGACAGAAGCGTCGGGCAATACACCGGCCTTGTTGGGAGGAATATTGAGGATGAGTGTCGCATTGCGGCCTACTGTCTCAAGATACATCTGGAAAAGACGCTCGGGAGTGAGTGGGCTCTCGCCATCGTGGTAGAACCAACCCTTGTTGGTAGCCTTGGCATCGCTCTCGCCGGGGAGCCAGAACCAACCTGTCTCTGTTCCATACATACCGTTGTTTTCACCGGCATAGTCACGGTTCTCGGGCGACCAGTTTGTCTCGCCGGCCCAACCGGCCTCGTTACCAATCCAGCGAGCTTCGCCACCTACACCCCACAT
>JAZRGF010000247.1:0-2758 GCA_045644005.1 Bacteroidaceae bacterium
GAGTGCGCTTCAGCGCTCAGCCGGCCGAGGGATGTCGCTTGCGACTCGCGAGCAAAAGGCTGTTATGACTGATTTTGCCGGTGCCGGGCGCTTTGCTACTTTCGCGCGACGAAAGTAGATGAAAGAAAGACTTGAAGAAAACACAAGTGAACAATTAAGGTTGGAGACTGCCGTGAAATGTAATGGTGAGCGAAAGCGAGTTTTTTGCCCCCAACTTTTGCAGGTGAGCTAGGAACAGCCCCACACAAAATCCCCAAAAACACATTATACACCAGAACTACTTGGCTAGGAACACTCTGCTTGCATAACACAATCCTAAATAAATGATGCCGATAGAGATTCGCGGAAGCAAAGTTTATATGGAGGATTACCAGCTCGACAAGTACACAGCTGCAACCTGCTTCTCTTCAATAAACGGCGTGGACAGGAGCAGCGCCTACCTCAAATACCGTAAAGGTTACAAGGTTGGTGCGGGTCTTTTGATTGGTGGTGCATCGTTGTCAGTTGTTGGCTTCGGCACAACACTTGCAGCATTTGTATCGGCCTTTGAGTCGAGCCTTGTGGGCGAGAACTATGATGTAGAGGACGTTCTTTTAGGCGTTGGCGTTGTATCTATGGTCACCGGCTCGCTATGTTTCCTTGCAGGTATACCAACGATATGTGTATACAAGGCAAAACTGAACCGTCTGGAGAAGAAGTATAACACCTCATTGAGCATTGGCGCTTCGCCCGCCGGTTTCTCAATGGCAATAAATTTCTGATACTATGAAACGCAACATTCTTTTATTGTTATTTGTGTTCATTGGCATGAGCGCCATGGCACAGGAGTTCTCAACAGACGAGATTGGAAAGACGCCGATAGATATACGCGGCAGCAAGGTCTTTGTCAATGACTACCAGCTCGACAAGTACACAGCGGCAGCATGTTTCTCTTCGCTCGACGGCGTGGACAGGAGCAGCGACTACCTCAAATACCGCAAAGGTTACAAGGTTGGTGCCGGTCTTTTGGCCGGTGGTGCGTCGTTGGCAGTAGTGGGTTTGGGCACAACCCTTACCACCCTTGTCATAGCATTTGACAGAGGCTTGGACGAAAGAGGTACTGCTATAGCTGATGTAGTAATGCAAGCTGGTCTTCTTTCTACAGTCGCAGGCTCGCTATGTTTCCTTGCCGGTATACCCACAATATGTGTATACAAGATCAAGCTGAACCGCCTGGAGAAGAAGTACAACACATCGTTGAGCCTTGGAGCCTCACCCAGTGGCATGTCAATGGCAATCAGTTTCTGACAATGATTGTACAATATTGCAATTGATTATGTCACGGCTTTCAACATTCCAATAATTAATTACAAAGCTCATGAACTATTTTTTGAAACGGATTACACTGCTTGTTGCACTTTGCACAATGACCGCCATTGCAGGATATGCACAAGGCACCTCGCCGGTAGAAGATATGGTCAACGGGATTGTGAAGAAGTACGAAGAGACCAAGGGTGTAGAGTGCATTTCTGTAGCAAAAGGCAGTGGCCTTGAGATGTTCAAGATAATGCTCAAGAAGAAGTTCAGCAAGGGCTTCATGAAAGGAGTGACAGGCATAACAATCATTGACTACAGCGATGCCCCGCAAGAGGTATGCCAATCATTGCGCAGCGATGTCAATGCATTCCCCACACTGCTGCAGGAGTTCAACGTTGGCAAAGAGAAGGAATTTGCCGACAATGACTACATAAGGAACTTCGCATCAGTGTCCGATGCCGGTACAATCTCCGACTTTGTAATCGCCGTGGAAAACAAAGAATCAAAGACAATAATATACATGGCAGGAGAGATAAAAGTAGAATGAGATAAAGCCGAGGCGCTGCGATTAAAGCGGAAAGGTGAAATATCGTGCCAACGAGTGAAAACAAAGCTTGCTTATGTTTTTACAACGAGTGCAGCCGATATTCAACGGAGTTAAAAGTAAAACGCAGCCGAGGTTCAAGCGCACGCAGTGCGGTTAAAGGCGAAAGCCATTCGGAAACAGGGAAGTTGAAGAAATCGCGCGATTTCTTCAACTTTTTTTGTTACCCTGTGTAACAAATCGTATCTTCATCCGTCTTATAGTTGAAAAGCAACCACAGACAACAGAATAAAGTGACACACGACGAATTCAAAAAGCGGTTCATGCCGCTGCAGCAGATGCTCTATCGCGAGGCATACAGAATGCTTTGTGACAGGTTTGAGGCGGAGGATGCCGTGCAGAACCTTTATATGAAGCTGTGGGAGAAAAAAGAGGAACTAAAAAGCCTTGTCGCACCCGAGGCATACTGCCGCACGCTGCTGAGGAACATTTGCATTGACCGTTGGCGACAGTTGAGGGCACACGATGGCGACGAACAGATAGAACCCGACGAGATAGCCGTACATGCACCGCCCGAAACAGAGAGGATGGAGACCGAAGAGTGCCTGCAACATTTCCTCGACAATCTGCCGCAAGTACAGCAAAAGATTATGCAGATGAAGATGAACGGCTGCACGCTCGAGGAGATTGAAAAGGTGACAGGCCTGCAGCAGACGAACATAAGGGTGATAATATCGAGAGTGAGAAAGAGATTCAGAGAGTTTTACGACAAAATATAAAGGAGTTTATGGAAGATTTCAGACTAAAAATAATGATTGAGCGGTTCTTCGACGCTGTGCTCACAGCCGAGGAGGAGCGTGAGCTCTGTCGCTATCTTCGCGAGAACGACGTTCCGGCCGAACTCCGCAAGGACAAGGA
>JAZRGF010000248.1:0-2835 GCA_045644005.1 Bacteroidaceae bacterium
CAAAAGGTTAGTTAGTTAGTTTTTTAAAAGTGATGGCAATGTAGTAATTTTTCAAAACAAAAGCAAATAGAAAGGGAATGTTTTTTCAAAAAGAGATAAAAAAAGTAACTTCGCGACATATTTTCAACACAAAGTGACAAATGGCCGGCATTTATATACATATCCCATTCTGTAAGCAACGCTGCAGCTACTGCGCATTCTACTCCACTACCTTATATAATATAAGGGAACAATATGTCGATGCGCTATGCAGGGAGATTACCCTGCGCAAGGATTATGCCGGCGGCGCATCCATTGAGACCATATACTTTGGTGGTGGAACACCATCCACACTCACAATGGAACAGCTGCAAAAGATATGTGGCACAATATACTCCACACACAGCGTGTCGCCCACTGCCGAGGTTACAATCGAGTGCAACCCCGATGACCTGACACCCGATTTCCTTGCGCAGCTCAAGCAACTGCCATTCAACCGCATAAGCATGGGCGTGCAGAGTTTCAACGACACACAGCTCAAACGCCTTGGCCGACGCCACAATGCCCAAAAGGCACGCGAAGCCGTACACAACGCACGCGAGGCGGGATACAACAACATAAGCATAGACCTTATTTTTGCACTGCCCGGTTCAACGATTGCCGAGTGGGAGCACGACCTTGACAGCGCCATTGCACTGCACCCCGACCACCTGTCGGCCTATAACCTCACATACGAGGAAGGCACACCATTGCACCGCGCACTCGAACGCGGCGATTTTGCCGAGCTGAGCGAAGAGGAGAACATCAAGCAGTTCCAGATGCTCATTACAAAAATGAAAGAAGCTGGCTACCGCCACTATGAAATATCAAATTTCGCACTACCGGGATGCGAGAGCCGCCATAACAGCAGCTACTGGAACGACACGCCATACATTGGCTGCGGCACAGCCGCCCACTCCTACAACGGCACATCGCGCCAGTGGAACATTGCCGACATACGGGAATATATCAAAGGTGTAGAAAACGGAATTCCCAATTTTGAAATAGAAGAACTGACCGAAGAGGAGCGCTACAACGACACCATCCTCACCCGCCTGCGCACCGCAAAAGGTTTGCCGCTTGCATGGATGAAAGAAAGGTTCAGCGAAAAGCTCAACAACTACATGCTACACGCAGCCGAGAAAGAGATTGCACTTGGCAACCTGAAAGAAGAGGACGGACACCTGTCGCTAACCGAGAAGGGCATCTTCATCAGCGACGCGGTAATAAGAGAGCTGATATTTATATAATATAACAAAACAACTATAACATTAACCGCGGCAGGCATGCCTGCCGCGGTTAATGTTATCAGATTCTATCTCCCAAATAGCTCTTTAAAGCCATCACATACTCCTCAAAGGCCGATATTCCTTCGGGGGTTATTGAACAAGTCGTACGGGGCATTTTTCCTTTAAATCCCTTTTCCACCGTTATATACCCGGCTTTTTGCAATTTATCCAATTGTACGCTCAGGTTGCCTGCCGTTGCATTTGTCCGATCCTTGATGTACACAAAATCGGCACTCTCTACAGTCATCAACAAAGAGACAACTGCAAGACGAAGTTCGGAATGCAACAACGGATTAAGTTCTTTAAACATTTTTCTTACGGTTAAGGATATGACCCGGAACAACAAGCAACATGAATATTATCACTGCAAAGATAATACATTCTGTCAAATAAAGCCCACCATAATAAGCGACATCTTGGACTGTATGGTAACGTACATAAGCAAACTTGGCAATGGCGAATGCCACCGGCGAGATTATCGCAGCCACTCCAATCCTTTTTACAACCTTGTCCTTAATGACAACAGCTGTCACGTATGTACCCACTCCCATGAGCACAACGACTGTGGAAAAGACACTGATACCGAACCCGCAATAGAAAGGGATAAACACAGATGCAATGCCAATACCTGTCCACACAGCACCCACACAACGGTCTATGTAGTTTACCGCACCTCTCTCATGCCTGTTCAGACAAAGCATAAGCGGCCATCCAATCAAAGGTATCGCACACCATAACAACAGGTATGGCATAAAGTCATCAACAAAAGTTACTATCAAAGCCTGTATAATAGAAACAAGCACAGTCGTGTACCCCCAGATAAGAAAAGGCGTTCCAAAATCCCGCCCCATTCGCGCACGTGAATCATTTATCATTGAGGTAATAAGTTCAAAACTCTCGGCCTCATTCATTTTTCTTTCTTCCATAACAATAATTTTATCAGTAAAACACAAAACGGATATCCGCAACAAATATAAAGTAGTTTATTTTATAAACCAAATGTTTTTTTAATTATTTTGCGGGAGATTAGAAGATAGAATACAAAAAATAGGAGTGCCCCGATTGGGACACTCCGACAATATAAATTGTAATATCAATTACATCAAGCTGTTTGCAAGTGCAAGAATCTCCTCACCGATTGCATCGGCAGCCTCCTGTGTGGGACCCTCGGAATAGATGCGGATGATTGGCTCGGTGTTGCTCTTGCGCAAGTGAACCCATGTCTCGGGGAAGTCGAGTTTAACACCATCTACAGTATTAATCTCGGCCTTGCCTGCGTATGTAGCCTTGATTTTCTCAAGGATAGCGTCAACATCGCAACCAGGCTTCAAATCGATGCGGTTCTTGCCCATGAAGTATGCAGGATATGTAGCGCGCAACTCGCTAACGGTCTTCTTCTCGTGAGCAAGGTGGCTCAAGAACAAGCAGATACCTACCAAAGCATCGCGGCCGGCATGGCAAGCAGGATAGATTACACCGCCGTTACCCTCGCCACCGATGATGGCGTTTGTCTCGCGCATCTTGGTAA
>JAZRGF010000249.1:0-9262 GCA_045644005.1 Bacteroidaceae bacterium
GTTGTGTGGTCACCGTCACCGATATCCTCGGCAAAAGAGAGGTCAATGAGCCTGTCTATCAATTCGTCTTTTACGTTCATAATATTTGGTATTAAGTTATTTGTCATTACCGGCACACCACCCTGTCATTCTGACGACCAACGGGAGGAAGAATCTCAAGAAGATCCTTCGCACAGCTCAGGATGACACAGTGCATACAAAATGCCCTATTTTCTGCGAAGATATACAATTATTGCCACGCAAGCAAAGGGATGAGAGTTTTTTATTGTATCTTCGTGACGGAAAACTTAAACAAAACATGTCATCCTGAACGGAATGCAATGAAGTGAAGGATCTCTGGGACGTAGAGAGATGCTTCGCGTTGCTCAGCATGACAATCAACGAGAACAAACATTATATGAAAATAACACTACTGGTTGTGGGACGCACCGTCGACAACAACATCATAGCAGGCATAAAGGACTACACACAGAGATTGAGCCACTTTACACAGTTTGACATTGAAGTAATCCCCGAACTGAAGAACGCCAAGAAACTGAGCGAGGCGCAGCAGAAGGAGGCCGAGGGCGAGCTTATACTGAAGGCGCTGCAGGCGGGCGACCGCGTGGTGCTGCTGGACGAGGGAGGCAAGGAGTTCCGTTCCACCGAGTTTGCCGCATGGATTGAGCACAAGCAGAACATATCTACCAAACGCCTGGTGTTCATCGTCGGAGGCCCTTATGGCTTTGCCCCCAAGGTCTACGAGGCTGCACACGAAAAGCTGTCGCTCTCAAAGATGACATTCTCGCACCAGATGATACGCCTGCTGTTTGTGGAACAGCTCTACAGGGCATACACAATTATAAACCACCTGCCCTACCACCACAATTAAAACTGAAAGCGGAAAGGGGAAAACGGAAAACTTGCGCAAGCGAATTTCTTGATTAAGCGAGCTTAACACAAACTTGTTTGATGTTATACTGCGAGTGATAAAGAAATCAACAATGTTAATGTGTGGAAGTTTACTTACACACAAAGCGAGCGGAAGCAGGTTCAAGCGCACGAAGTGCGGTTAAAACGGAAAACTTGTGCAAGCGAGTGGACGGAAATTTATTTACGTACGCTACTCGCGCAGCCAAGTTTCAAGCGCACGAAGTGCGGTTAAAGCGGAAAGGCAAAACAGAGATACTTCACTGCGTTCAGACGTGTTGTTGAGGGCTTGCCCGAAAAATGACAAAACGCGAGCAATGTCATTTTGAGCGAAGCGAAAAATCTCGCTACTCGCGGAAAAACAGAGATACTTCACTGCGTTCAGCATGACAAAACGCGAGCAATGTCATTTTGAGCAAAGCGAAAAATCTCGCCACTCGCGGATAAACAGAGATACTTCACTGCGTTCAGCATGACAAAACGCGAGCAATGTCATTTTGAGCGAAGCGAAAAATCTCGCCATTCGCGGAAAACAGAGATACTTCACAGCGTTCAGCATGACAAAACGCGAGCAATGTCATTTTGAGCAAAGCGAAAAATCTCGCCACTCGCGGAAAACAGAGATACTTCACAGCGTTCAGCATGACAAAACGCGAGCAATGTCATTTTGAGCAAAGCGAAAAATCTCGCTACTCGCGGAAAACAGAGATACTTCACTGCGTTCAGTATGACAAAACGCGAACAATGTCATTTTGAGCGAAGCGAAAAATCTCGCCACTCGCGGAAAAACAGAGATACTTCACTACGTTCAGCATGACAAACCACGAGCAATGTCATTTTGAGCAAAGCGAAAAATCTCGCCACTCGCGGAAAAACAGAGATACTTCACTACGTTCAGCATGACAAACCACGAGCAATGTCATTTTGAGCGAAGCGAAAAATCTCGCCACTCGCGGATAAACAGAGATACTTCACTACGTTCAGCATGACAAAACGCGAGCAATGTCATTTTGAGCAAAGCGAAAAATCTCGCCACCCGCGGAAAAACAGAGATACTTCACTGCGTTCAGCATGACAAACCGCGAACAATGTCATTTTGAGCAAAGCGAAAAATCTCGCCATTCGCGGAAAACAGAGATACTTCACTGCGTTCAGACGTGTTGTTGAGGGCTTGCCCGAAAAATGACACATTGCGCCCGTTGCGATTGAAAATAAGCTTTCACCTTTCAGTTTTCAGTTTTCACCTTTAACCACACTCTGTGTGCTTGAACCTGCTCCCGCTCGGCATAGCATCAAGTGAACTTGTGCTCTGCTCTCGCTTACTCGCAGTTTTCAGTTTTCACCTTCCACCGCCTCTTCTACGTACTGGAAACAACCGGCATCTACTGCACCAGCAGTACGCGGTGTGCCGTCAATGTCCACAGGCAGGCGCTCAAGCCACTCATCCGTTGCCAAGCCACGCGCCGTGGATTCAGTGGTGAGGTGGAAATCATAATCAAAAATATCGTGGTCAATAAGACGGAAATGTTCCTTGCCGAACGGCGAGACATCAACACTGTCATATCTAACTTCAACAAAACAACTGTCGGCAACATCAACGGTATTTACGAGCGAATTCTCGAAACGGTAGTTCACCGGATTGGGCACGGTATCGCCAAGGTTGGTGAGATACCCCATCACCTCGTCGCTCTTTGAACCGGCAATCACACAGTTGGCAAAAAGCGCATTATGCAACGGAGCTGGAGCACCATCAAGGCTATTATGCAGTGCCAGGGCAACATCGCGCTGACGCCACACATAGAAGTTGGCAATGGTGCAGTGTATGAACTCCACATTACCGCCTACAACTTTCACGCAGTTTCCCTGTGCATTGGCAAAGAGCGAGTTAAGCGCCGTTGCACGTGCCATTATAAGTTCAAGGGCATTGCCATGGAAGTTCTGCACCTTTGAGGCCTCAATGGTTATGCGTTGCACGGCGGTATCGCCCTGCTCCACCCTGATGCCGTAATTGGCGCTGTGTATGTCGCAATGTGCGAGCCTGTTGCCGTTGCTTGTAGCGGTGAACACCACACCATCCCACTGCCCGGGGATGCGGTCATAGGGCAAGTAGGAGAACATACGGTCTGTACGGTCGCCACGGAACAGAATGGGAGCCGCAGCTGTTCCCTCGGCAACGAGGCAGCCATCCACCTTCATGAATGCCTTATCGTGGAAATAGAGCGTAGTACCGGGCTGCAGCGTAAGTGTCGCGCCTTGAGCCACAGTGAGGCTGTCATAGACAACATAATGCCCCGGGGCAAACGTGGTGTCGGCCGGTACATCGAAGCCACGCAAGAAGACAGCATCGCGCCCATAGGCAAGCAACAGCACGCTCTGCTGCACACCGCTCTCAAGGGTGAAGACGAGCGAGTCCTTCACCATCAACGGCACATCGCCACCATTACGGTCAACGGTAACCGAGGCCAGGACATAGAGGCTGTCGAGCGCACGGATTTCGAGATTGTCCATCGAGGTGCCGTACTGCCCGTCGACAAGCACGCTGAAAGGCGAGACGCCACCACCCGCAAGCTGCACGTTACCAATGCGCAGCGCCTTGTCATTGGGGTTGCGCACAAGGAACTTTGCCGTGGGCGACATAACCTCACTGAAAAGGGTGTCGAACGAGACGGTGTCGCACGAGAACTCCAGGCGCAGCGTGGGGCTTGAAGAAAAATCGGGCGCCTCCTTGCACGAAACGAGGCACACCGACATTATACTTATATATAAAAGTAATCTCTTTATCATCGTATTGTGTAATATTTGAGGTACTTAGAGGCTTCGCTATGCTCAGGATGACATACCTTTAACGATGAAACGGCTGTTTTATTGCATCACTTTGCAGGCGCGTTCTCAAGCAACAGCAACAGGTGGCGCCACCAGCGCTCGGTCGATGCAATGTGCAGGCGCTCGTCGGGCGAGTGCACACCACGCATTGTGGGACCGAACGAAATCATATCCAGGTGAGGAGCCTTCTCAAGGAAAAGACCGCACTCAAGGCCGGCATGGATTGCCTTAATCTTGGCCTCTTCGCCAAAGAGCTGTTTGTAGGTATCGCAAGCCACCTTAAGGATTGCAGACTTCATATTGGGTTTCCAACCGGGATACTGCCCCTTGGTTGTCACCTTTGCGCCTGCAAGTTCAAAGGCTGCACGTACAGAGTCGGACACAAAGTCACGTGCCGACTCGATTGAGCTGCGCTGGCTGGTGGTGATAGTGAGCACATTGTCTGCGGTACGCTTTATTGACGCGAGGTTGCTCGATGTCTCAACCAAGCCCGGAACATCCTGGCTCATTGCAAAGACACCGTTGAACACTGCACATACGCTGCGCAGCAGCTTGCCTGTAACAACCGGGTCAATGACGCGGGTAACAGGGTCGGTGCTCTGCAGGGAGAAACGCATATTCGGTTCGGTAGCGCTATACTCGTCCTGCACCTCGGCTGCAAAGATGTTGAAATCGACACGCACGCTCTCCTTGTCGGCCGACTGCACAGCAAAGACTGCCGATGCATCGCGCGGGATGGCGTTGTGGAGGCTACCGCCACTGATGTCGCAAAGGTAGAACTCATACTTTTGGGCCACACGCGCAAGGAAACGGCACAGCAGCTTGTTGGCATTGGCACGACCCTTGTTTATGTCGTCGCCCGAGTGTCCGCCGGTGAGGGCATTGATATCCACCTTCATAAAGAACATATCGCCACCAACGGTTGTCCATACGTGCTTGAAATCGGCATAGTTGCAAACACCGCCTGCACAGCCAATGAACATCTCACCCTCGTCCTCGCTGTCAAGGTTCACAAGGATATCGCCCTGCAGCAGCTCGGGCGCAAGAGCCTCGGCTCCGGTGAGGCCGGTCTCCTCGTCAATGGTAAAGAGACAGTTTACAGGGCCATGCTTCAACGACTTGTCGGCAAGCACCGCCATTGCGGCAGCCACACCAATGCCATTGTCGGCACCTAGGGTTGTACCCTGTGCCTTGAGCCACTCGCCATCGACCCATGTCTTGATGGGATCCTTGGTGAAATCATGCTCCACGTCGGGGCGCTTGTCGCACACCATATCCATGTGGGATTGCAGGATGATTGTCTTCCTGCCCTCATAGCCGGGAGCTGCGGGTTTCTTTATGAGCACGTTGCCAACACTGTCGGCAACAGTCTCGTACCCCAACTCCTTACCGAAATTCTGCAAGAAAGCAGATATCTGTGCCTCGTTCTTTGAACCGTGAGGAATTTCACATATCTTCAAGAAATACCCGAACAGAGCCTCGGGTTGCAATTTGTTGTTTTCCATATTCGTAAAAATGTTTAAATTCGTTAAACAAATTAAGTATTTCGTAAAATATTGTTAATTATCCGTTTTGCCGCCGGTTTTTTACCTTTTTTTGGCAATTCACGCATTTACAAGACAATAAAAAGCACTATCTTTGCGCAACCAGAAAAAAACAGCCCCCTCCGGCGATGACATTACAAAGTTAATGGAAATGTTCAAAACTTTACTATTTACATTGTTAATTATTGCAATTTGCGTTGCTTTGCTGGCCATAAAAGTGATAGTGCTGAAGAATGGCCGCTTCCCCAACACCCACGTGGGCGGCAGCAAGGCCATGCGCAAAAGAGGTGTGAAGTGCGTGCAGTCACAGGACAAGGATGGCCGCAAGGAGAACCCCATGGCGGTAAAAGAGATTTTGTAACTAAATAAAAACCAAATGGCTTTAATAAATACTATGAGAACCACAAAAACATTTACACTGTTGGCGGTGCTGGCTTTTATACAGATGTTCTTCATCCAGTGCGCGCCCAAGAACAGCGAGACAGCAACAGCCGAGGCCGAGACAACAACCACAACTGTTGCAGAGACTACAGAACAGACAACCACAGCACCTGTGTGCAACATAAGGATTGCGTATGTAGACTATGACTCACTGCTGTTGAAGTTCGACCTTGCACAGGAGATGCAGAAGGAGCTTATCCGCAAGGAGATGAGCATCAACAACGTCATTGAGAAGGACAGGAAGGCCCTGCAGGAAGAGGCTGCCGCTTTCGAGACAAAGGTGCAGAACAATGTCTTTGCCACACAGGAGCGCGCACAGGCCGAGTATGAGAAGATAATGAAGAAGGACCAGGATTTGCTGCAGCGTAGCCAGGCAATGATTGCCGACTTTGAGAAGGAGAGCATCGCAAAATCGAGCGAGGTGACACAGAGCATCATGGAGTACATCAAGGAGTACAACAGCGACGCGAAATACGACTTCATCCTCACCAAGATGGGTGGCAACATGCTCTATGCCAACGAGGCACTCGACATCACAAACGATGTTGTAAAGGGCCTCAACGCAAAGCACAGCGTAAAAGAATAATAGAAAACCCGTCTTTAAACATACAAAAATCCCGTGCATTCAACGATGCGCGGAATTTTTATTATATACCTTATGTATCAATATTTCTTATGCGGCATCTTGTGCGGCGCAATCATGTTCTCGGGACGCAGCAGCTCGTCAAGCTCCTCCTTCGTGAGCATGTTCTCCTCGAGTACAAGGTCATAGACACTGCGGTTCTCCTTGAGCGCACGCTTGGCAATCTTTGCACTGTTCTCGTAGCCAAGCACCGGGTTAAGTGCTGTGACAATACCAATGCTGCCAAGTACAAGCTCCTTGCAGTGGCCCTCGTTGGCAGTGATGCCATCGATGCAGGGCACGCGCAGGCGTGTCATACCACGCAACAACATGCGTATTGAAGAGATTATAGAGTGTACAATCACAGGCTCCATCACATTGAGCTGCAGCTGTCCGGCCTCGGCAGCAAAGGTAACGGTAAGGTCGTTACCAATGACGCGGAAGCATATCTGATTCACCACCTCGGGAATAACGGGATTCACCTTGCCGGGCATGATACTTGAACCGGGCTGCATTGGCGGGAGATTAATCTCATTGAGGCCACAACGCGGACCGCTCGACAAAAGGCGAAGGTCGTTACATATCTTTGAGAGTTTAACAGCAAGGCGCTTCAAAGCCGAAGAATACATTACCGTTGAACCGGCATCGGGGGTTGCCTCAATGAGGTTGCCTGCCAACACAAACTCCTTGCCCGAGATTATGCGCAAGGCGCTTACACAAGCCTGGGCATAACCGGGCTCGGTGTTGATACCTGTACCGATAGCCGTCGCACCCATGTTCACCTCAAGGAACAGGCGCGCCATTTCGTTAAGACGGCCAACCTCCTCGTCAAGCGTAGCGGCAAAAGCCTCGAACTCCTGGCCAAGGGTCATTGGAACGGCATCCTGCAACTGCGTGCGGCCCATCTTCAACACATTGTTGAACTCCTTGCCCTTTTCGCGGAACGATGCAATGAGCAGCTTGAGCTCGCGCACCAAATCCTCGTTGTGCAGTATGAAGCAGAGTTTGAACGCCGTTGGATAGGCGTCGTTTGTGGACTGCGACAGGTTCACATGGTCATTGGGGTGACAATACTGGTACTCGCCTTTCTCGTGACCAAGAATCTCGAGTGCGCGATTGGCAACCACCTCGTTGATATTCATGTTTGTAGAGGTACCCGCACCACCCTGCATAAGGTCAACAGGGAACTGGTCTACCAACGCACCTTCCATAATCTCCTCACAGGCCATCTTAATAGCCTTTCCAATCCCGGCATCGAGAGTGCCAAGCGACACGTTGGCATGAGCCGCTGCCCATTTAACCATGGCCAGCGCCTTTACATAATATGGGTGGTCACTGATGGTAATTCCCGATATATCCTTGAAATTCACCATCGCACGCAGGGTCTGCGCACCATAATAAGCATCGGCAGGGACCTGAATCTCGCCTAACGAATCGTGTTCAAGACGTGTTTTCATTTTTTTATATATTAAGAAGCTGTTTAAATTTCCAAAAACCTCAACTTTAAAACACGCAACGGCGTCGCATAGTTCGGCCATTGCGATATGCGAAGATATAAATTTAAAATTGTAACAAAGAATTATGGCAACTATTTTTTGAAAAAGTTGCGGAAAAGGAAAAACGAACTACATTTTAGCCGACAACCCCACCTCAACGGACGCCATAAAAAAGCGGGACAGAATGCCCTGTCCCGCCCACAACTGTCTATTGATAATTATTTAAACTCAACGATATTAGCGGTTGCTGTGCAAGTAACCTGTACATACAGCGGAGTAATCATCTTCACAGAGAAGTGTGTTGTAATATTTGTCAATGTCTGTGCACCCTTCAGGTTTGCATTCTTTGACAACTCGTTAATGGCATTGTTACGAAGCGCCTTTCTGCCAAGGCCACCGATACCGCAGATATAAGTTGCCTGAGCCTCACCATAAGCCTGACCGACAACATTAAAGTTATTCTCAGACAAAACAACCTGTGTCTCTGTAAAATTATTTGAAACAGTTGCTGACACACCACAACCTGTCAAACACAATACCGCAAGAAGCAATACCAATACACCAAATTTTTTCATAGTTTCAAAAAAAAGTGCTTTAGCCCAAAGACACGGTTAAAAGATTATTGAATTAAAAGACACATCCTTAAGCATGGGCTAAATTGTACAATCAGACAAAGCCGATGTAAACAAAACACTCCCAGACATGCCTGCTGTCAAAAAATTCACAACAACTGTTGCAAATATAACAACAAATCTATAAAAATATAAAAATTAGTGAAAAATAAAGAGAAAAGCTACAACAGGGCTCACATGCAAACTATAGGGGGCAAAAAACTCGCTTTTGCTCGCCGTTAAATTCTACAGCAGTCCTCAACCTTAATTGTTCACTTGTATTTTCTTCAAGTCGTTCTTTCTGTACTTTTTTAAAAAAGTACCAAAAACTGGGCAGTCGTGTACGGCATTCGGTGCTTCCTTTGTTCATGAGTCGCTTTGCGACATCTTTCAGTCGGTTCACACCTCGCCCCTCGCTGCTTGTCGCAATGCTTGGGGCGGCAAGAACTCGCTGCGCTCAAACATCATGCCGCCTGGTTCCAAGCATTGCTCGGCTACTCGCTGTGCCTCCCAACGCTGCCCTTCCGCACTTGGCGGGGAATTACCTTTTGCAATGAACAGGCACGTAGAATAGTAATACTCAATACTGCTCCCTCTGACTTTGAAGGTGAGCCTACAACAGACAACAATGAGGCAGCCCCAAAGCCGGCCCAGAACATCAACAGGAAAACTTTATATATAAACAAGACGGAGAGCAAATTTGCTCCCCGTTTAGTAGCGGGAGAAGGAATCGAACCTCCGGCCTTTGGGTTATGAGCCCAACGAGCTACCACTGCTCCACCCCGCGATGCATTCTTAATTCGTGTGCAAAGATAT
>JAZRGF010000250.1:0-2369 GCA_045644005.1 Bacteroidaceae bacterium
TTCTGAGTGGTTATGAGATCCTTCACATCCTGTTATTCGCTGCGCTCATCGAAAACCTCTTTAATTTTTACATTAAGGAATGGTCAGGATGACAAATTCGCGAATAATGTCAACATTGGGTCAACTGCTATATTATTACCATATAAAAACAAACTAATAATATTACTATGACTACAACACAGAAACTACAAAAGAGACTGAACGACTCGAAAGCTATGCGCTGGAGCGCATTGATCATCGTTTCGCTCACAATGATGATGGCCTACTTCTTCACCGATGTAATGGGCCCACTTGAGGCACCACTCACCACAAAGGGCAAGTTGGTATATTTTGACAACGGTACATACATGTCGGCCAGCGCACTCATGGAGCAGTGCCCAAGCATCGCAAACGAGGATGAAATCACCGTAGGCACCACCTACTTCACAGAGTCTACAAACGAGAACGGCGATACCGCAAGCCAGCAGCTCACCGTTTCATCTACAATCAAAGGCCTTGGTTGGTCGAACGGCGATTACGGCATCTTCTCGGGAGCATACGGCTACATCAACGTATTTCTGCTGATGCTCTTCTTCGGCGGCATCATCCTCGACAAGATGGGCGTGCGCTTCACCGGTGTAATGAGTACAGCACTCATGTTCATTGGAGCAGCGATTAAATGGTATGCCGTAGACAACGGCTTCAGCGGCGAAATGTTCGGCCTGCCAACACAGGTTGTCATCGCATGCCTTGGTTTCGCAATCTACGGTATGGGTTGTGAGATTGCCGGCATCACCGTGACAAAGGTAATTGCAAAGTGGTTCACAGGTCACGAAATGGCACTTGCAATGGGATTGCAGGTAGCTCTTGCACGTGTGGGTACAGCCTGCGCACTCTTCTTCGCCCTGCCAATTGCACAGAAAGCCGGTGCCGTTTCTGCACCTGTGATGTTCGGTGCATCGGCACTCTGCATCGGCCTTATCTCTTACATCGTATATTGTGTGATGGACAAGAAACTCGACAACTCTGTCGCAGCCGACCAGAGTACAGCTACAGAGAGCGAGGAGCAGTTCAAGTTCAGCGACCTCAAGGTCATCTTCTGCAACCAGGGATTCTGGCTCATCACACTCCTCTGCCTCATTTTCTATGCAGCAGTGTTCCCATTCCTCAAGTTCGCCACAAACCTCATGATTATAAAGTATGGTGTAACACCTGACCTTGCGGGTATGATTCCCGGCCTTTTGCCATTCGGTACAATGTTGCTCACACCACTGTTCGGTTCGCTCTATGACAAGATTGGCAAGGGTGCCACACTCATGATTATCGGCTCGGTACTGCTCACCATAGTACACATACTCTTTGCAATGCCACTGCTCAACGTATGGTGGTTTGCCGTAATCATCATGATTCTGCTGGGTATCGCATTCTCGCTTGTACCATCGGCAATGTGGCCTTCAGTACCCAAAATCATCCCAATGAAGCAGCTCGGCTCGGCCTACGCAATCATATTCTACATCCAGAATATCGGCCTGTCAATGGTTCCGGTACTCATTGGTAATGTAATCGCCGCAAACACCGCAAACGGCACAACCGACTACACAATGCCAATGTCAATCTTCGCCCTCTTCGGCGCAATCGCAGTCATCATCTCTACATTGTTGAAGATTGTTGACAAGAAGAAGGGTTACGGTTTGGAGAAGAGCAATATAAAGTAAAAGACATAGCACAAACAGCAATTTAAAAGCTATGAAAAGGTGACATATAGCGCTACAGCGAACATCATAGAGTTCCGGTAAAGACAAAGTGCTTGACCACGACAAAACGGACATGAGGCCATGTACTCATGTCCGTTTTGTATTATTGGGGCGGACAGAGAGTGACCGACTTTGGGCTCAGTAGCAAAAAGACGTGGATAATCCTGTTTACTTTAAATTTGGAATATAGCTTATTGTCGTATTGAATTAACTCACATTTTAATTTCGCTGTAATTGCTTCCTCTCGCTTTGTGTGTAAACAAATTTACCCGCATTAACATTGTTGATTTATTTATCACTCGCAGTATAACATCAAACAAGTTTGTGTTAAGCTCGCTTAATCAAGGAATTCGCTTACTCGCAATTTTCAACCTTGTTCAGTTATCTTATATTCTTACTGTAGTCTTTCTTTCTGTACTTTTTTGAAAAAAGTACCAAAAACGGGGCAGTCGTGTACGGCATTCGGTGCTTCCTTTGTTCAAGAGTCGCTTTGCGACATCTTTCAGTCGGTTCACACCTCGCCGCTCGCTGCTTGTCGCAATGCTTGGGGTGGCAAGAACTCGCTGCGCTCAAACATCATGCCACCTGTTTCCAAGCATTGCTCGGCTGCTCACTGTGCCTCCCAACGCTGCCCTT
>JAZRGF010000251.1:0-3068 GCA_045644005.1 Bacteroidaceae bacterium
GGTGGCAGGCGCTACACATTTGCCGAGGTAGTAATTGCCGTGCGCACTTACACTATCCACGTACCAGACGGTGTTACACTCACAATTGACCGCGTTGTATACACCGACGGCTCAACAATCACCGTTGAGGGTTCAATTGACAAGAGCGCCATCTCAGTTACTGTTCCCGATGGTATGTTTGCAGTGGTTTCGGTTGACGACGTTAACAACACAATTACCGTAAACGTGGCTATGCTCCCCGCTCAGGCCGACAGCCAGCCCTATGAGAATGCTTGGGTATATCCCAAACAGCAGGACAACGTGGGTGCAGCATCAATAGACGCAGACAACAACGTTTACACAATAAAGAACAACGTGCTTGCTGCAAGCTGGATGAAGGTGGGTGGTGCCCTCTACTTCGCCGGTTCAAAGGCAATGGACCTTGTTGCAGGAACTGAGCCCTTTACAGTAGCATTCGGCTCAGGCGACAATGTGCCAGCATCGGCAATGACATTGAAGAGCGTTGACACCGAGATTCTCTCGGCCAACCCCCACGCTGTCGGTGGCGCCGAGCACTTTGCAGGTGTACAGATTGTCGCAAACTACGAGTACACATACAAAGGTACTAAGGTAGAGATTGTATGGCGTGCAGTGTTGCGCGACGGCAGCCACTATATCCGCACCGAGATGGAGCTCACAGGTATCGACAACGTCGATATGTACAACGTTATTCCTATGATTTACAACGTAGATACTGAGGCTGCAGGCTCTGCACCCAAGGTAGTGGGCAACACACGCGGTGCAGTGCTTGCCAGCAACAAGATTTTCGCAGGACTTGAGACTCCCACAGCATACAACACTGTAGGAGAGGCATCGGGCGAGGCAGACCCCTGGGAGCTCATCGATACAAAGAAGGAGTCACTCACTGCAGGCTCTTGGAAACAGGTACCCGACGGCAGCGTTCCCGGCCGTGTAACAGAGGCAACAGGCGCAAGCTTCCCCAATGTTCTTGCATATGAGATGAAGAACATTACACTCAAGAAGAACCAGAAAGTTCAGATTGAGGTAAAATACACCAGTGGCAACCACCGTCTGAACCTTGGCGGTGCCGACATCCTGGATGCAAGCGGCAATATTGCAGCAAACGACTACCACAGCGGTTTCACAGGAGGCCAGCACTCAGACAACACATTCACATTCACAGCTCCCTACGACGAGACATTCACACTCCGCATATTCGTCGAAGACCTGAGCGAGTCGATTGACGCTACAAGCAACGTGACAGTGAACATCTACGAGGCCAAAGAGGGTGCAGTTGTAAATACAGCAATCGTAGGTATCCAGGGACGTTGGAGCCGCAACACCACTCTTGCAGCAGGCGACACCTGGAAGGTTGGTGCTGTTGTAGGCCTCATTGCACAGGACGGCAAGCAGGCTGAGACAAACATCCGCGATACACAGAAACGCCGTTCATTCCTTGCATACAGCGAGCGTGAGCGTGCAGTGCCCTGGAGAGCATTCCCCCACTATAACAGCTGGTACGAGCTCAACATCAACCGCAACAATGCGGCTCCCGGCCAAGAGCATACAAACTTTACATCGGAGAATATTCTCAATGTAATGGCACAATGGAAAGAAAAGTATTACGAGAGATTTGGCGAGGGCATTGTTGCCTTTGTAATAGATGACGGTTGGGACAACTATGGTCCCTGGACATTCCATAAAGGCTTCCCCAACGAGATGCGTGATATGGCAGCAGCAGCCAAGGAGATGGGCGCAGGCATTGGTGCTTGGTTAGGACCGGTAGGAGGTTATGGACAAAGCGGCAACTACCGTCGTGCATACTGGAACGACAAAGGTGGTATGCAACTCTCCAACCCCGCATACTATGAGGCATTCCTTGCTGCTGCAAACAATCTTGTGTGCCAACAAGACGGTGTACCTGGCTTTAACGCTGAGACAGACAACTACCTCTTCTTCAAGTTCGACGGTATATCGGCACAGTTCTCGGCAACAGGCCCCGACGCAGGTGACACCGGAAACGAGAATGCCGAGGGTATCATCAGATTGGAGCAGTATGTACGAGAAAATATGCGCGAGGATATTTTCTTCAACACTACAGTAGGAACCTGGGCATCACCTTTCTGGTATCAGATTTCAGATGGTACTTGGCGTCAAGAGAATGACTATGGCGAAGCAGGTAACAACAGTATCGACCGCGAGAAGTGGATTACCTACCGCGACCGCCTCGTTTACCAGAACTATGTAAGCAACTCGCCCATCTGTCCCATCAACACCTTGATGACTCACGGATTTATTCTTACAGAATATGGTGCTGTATCGAAGACAATGGACTACAACGCTGTTCTTCGTGAACTTCGTTGCGCTTTCGTATGCGGCTCGGGTATGGTAGAGCTATATGCCGACTATTCTCTATTGAACAGCATAAACAATGGTAAACTTTGGGAAGACCTTGCCGAGTGCATCGCTTGGCAGAAGAAGAATGCCGACGTATTGCCCCGTGCTCACTGGGTAGGCGTCGATCCCTGCACAGGCAGCACACACGAGGTTTACGGTTGGGCATCGTGGAACGGAGCAAAGGCTACACTTGCTATACGTAACGGTAACAACACACAGAAGAACTACACATTCACATTGCGCGAGGCTCTTGAGATTCCCGCGAACATCAAGGGTGCAATTGTCCTCAACAAGTCATTCAAGGTGCAGGATGCTCTTGCTGGTTTGACAGAGGGTGTTGCAATTGACATTGACCAGCAGTTGACAGTAACACTCCCCGCAAGTTCGGTGTTTGCATTTGACGGTGTCAATGCCGACCCCACACAGGTTCCTTTTGAGGTAGTGAATGTAAACCCCAACAAGGAAGTAGAGGCTCTTGAGACTCTCGTAATCACTTTCAACAGCGAAATTGCAGGTGAGTTCGACCCCTACGCAATGACAGCAATGAAGTTCAAACAGGGCAACAATGTTGTATGCAGTATATCCAACTATACAACAGAGGGCGCTACACTCACAGTTACACTTGCACAGAAGATAAACACTCCCGGTGAATACACACTCGTTATTCCCGA
>JAZRGF010000252.1:0-2824 GCA_045644005.1 Bacteroidaceae bacterium
TTACCGATAGCCGAGAACTCACACTCCCCCACCTTTATGTTGCGCTGCACACGGAAGAACTCCGGACAAAGACGTTTCATGAGCAAACGACGGGGATTGTCACGCAAATATTTCAGCCAGTTGTCGAGCTGTCCACGGCGGTCAAGTATTCCATCGGTGTAACCAATGCTCCACAACATTCCCTGCTTGCGGTTTGGTACAGTAGGCAGCGATAGTATCGCAGCAGAGCAAACCTGCCTATAGACCCTGTTTGTTGCAATTTTAAAACCTTTGATTACCTGCCCTAAATGTTGCGGCATCTTCTCCTTTACAAAAATGATGCCGTGCAAATGGTCGGGCATCAATTGAAGTGCCAGCACCTCTACTTGGGGATAGTGCTCACTTATCTCCATCCAACATTTCTCCACAGCCTTACCAAGTTGCGAAAGTTCCATGCGCGGAGCTTCCGGAGCGCCATGCCCAACATTCGGGTTGCCAACAACAGCACCGAGCAGAGGACGCCGGCCCTCTACTGTCATTGTTATTAGGTACATGCGCCGGCCCAAATAATCATGACCCTCGCGGCGACGTGTCATCGAAGGCACTGCTTTGCCGGCAAAGTGCAGTCTTTTTACCAACTGTTCAGGAGTCATTTGGATTATCTATTTGAAACGACAAACTTACCTTCAATAGTTCTTGATTATATAATCGGCATTCACGTTACGGTGCGATTTAATGAGTTTCCTGTCATTGAAGATTGCATCTGTTGCCCAATAGGCAAGCTCGGCTGTGAGAATGCCCACGGCAGCACCAACAACCACGTCGCTCAAGTAGTGACGGTTATTGAGCACTCGCATAACACCCGTGGCTGTTGCCACGGTGTATCCGGCAATGGGAATCCATATGCTGCGGTTGCCATATTCGTGCGCTAGCAGCGTAGCACCCATAAAGGCTTTTGCCGTATGCCCCGAGGGGAAGCTCTCCTCCTCGCCATTGGGGCGGGTACGGTTCACGCTCCATTTAAGCCCCTTCACCGTGGCCGCCATCATCACTGCAGCCATGGCATCGGCTGTGAGCACCTGCCAACGGTTCTTGCTCACACCCTTTACACCACATGCACCCATTGCCACATGCGCAGCCCATGGGGCATATTGCATATAATCATCGACCTTTACCTCAAAACCGGGGAGTTTCGTCTGCACACCATCGGCAATGCGTTTGTCGGCAGGCATCAAGGCAAAACCAGCTGCTGCCATTGGCAATGCAACGCAAAAAGAGTGATGGGCGTAATTGAGGTTATACTGCTTGTTGGTAACCTCAATTGTCGCGGGCGCTTCACTTTTTACTTTTGTGCTATCTGCACAAGTTTTCAGTTTTCCGGTTTCAGCTTTCACATTCAATGCAACAACGCCAAAAAGACAAAGGAAAAGTAGTATTCTTGTTTTCATAATTATTCTTTACGATTATGTTTATACAACTGCCATGTATTCACCAGATTATGCCACAGCGAATAGAAACCGCCTGCAATGGCTGTTACGGGAGTAAGAAAAGTACACGCAAACCATATTGCAAATACCGTATTCTTTTGCCCAAGCGACTGTCCGCCCGTGATGACCTCGCCATTGCGGCGCCCGATGTAACGCCCGAAAGCGAACTGCGCCACGCAGCACACAAGCGACACGGCGGCAATGCCTGCCATTACCCATATTGAGAGATTGCTGTGCGCTATGGCACGAGTTGTCATTGCAATGGCAAGCGACAGCGCCACAAGCCACAGATAGAACGGCAGATTGCGTCCTTTGGTAACAAGCAGGGTATGCAGGCGCGGCATGAAGCGGCGCACAGCCTCGGCACACAACAGCGGACACAGCAACAGCGGGAACACCTTGCCCATGATGAGCAGGAATGATGATGCCAGCGACATACCCTCAACAGGGTGCGACATCGCCAGGAACAGCGGCGCACCAGGCGCCACTGCAACGTTTAACTGCATTGTATATGAGATTAGCGATGCCGAGTTACCCCCCAAGCGTGCAGTGATTACCGCTGCAGCTGTTGCCGTGGGGCACCACAGGCACATCATGGCAGCCTCAAGCAGCACACGCACTGTCACCGGCATTTGCGGCACAATAGCAATGGTCAGTGATATTGCAATGAATGACAACAGTTGGAACGCAAGCAACCACAGGTGCCACTTGGATGGTTTCAATTCCTTGACCCTCACCTTGCAGAAGGTAACAAATAGCATTGCGAATATAAGCCCCGGCTGCAAGTATGAGATAACCGCCGACACAAAATCATGGGTACCATCGAACAGCGGGATATTGGTGTAGAGCAGATACATGAGCACGCCACCCATCATGGCGATGGGCAGCGACCAGGTACGCAGGAATTTATGGAAACTCATGGCACACACCCCTCCTCGAGTGAACGCCACGCACGTGGCATGAAATCGACAATATCACCCGCCACAAGCGCTGTCTGCCCCTTTTCGGCTGCTGCCATGTCACCCGCAAGTCCATGTACATAGACCGCAAGGCGTGCAGCGCCGGTACTGTTGTACCCTTGAGCCAACAGGGCAAGCATAACGCCTGTGAGCACATCACCGCTGCCTCCTGTTGCCATGCCGGGATTACCTGTCGTGTTGAAATATAGATTACCGTCGGGAGCAATGACTGTTGTATATGCCCACTTGAGCACAATGACAATACCATAGTCACGCGCCAAGGCACGTACGGAAGTTATTGCATGATACTTACTTGGAAATTTTCCGAAAAGGCGCTCAAACTCGCCAGGATGGGGCGTGAGCACACTACCTTGCGGTAAGCGGCACAGCCATTCTTTG
>JAZRGF010000253.1:0-6818 GCA_045644005.1 Bacteroidaceae bacterium
AACATCAAACACACAATTTTATATGTCAACAAAAAGAATTAAATCGGCATTGGTTTCCGTTTTCTACAAGGACGGTTTGGACGAGATTATCAAGATGCTTCATGCAGACGGTGTTCAACTCATTTCAACAGGTGGAACTCAACAGTTCATCGAGTCACTTGGCATCCCCTGTACAGCAGTGGAGAGCCTCACAGGTTATCCATCAATTCTGGGTGGCCGCGTAAAGACACTGCACCCAAAAGTGTTCGGTGGCATCCTTGGCCGCAGAGAGCTTGAGAAGGACCAGCAGCAGATGGCAGAGTATGAGATACCCGAGATTGACCTTGTGATTGTTGACCTCTATCCATTTGAGCAGACAGTTGCATCGGGCGCATGCGATGCCGATATCATCGAGAAGATTGTCATAGGTGGCATCTCGCTCATCCGTGGTGCTGCAAAGAACTTCAACGATGTTGTAATTGTGGCAAGCAAGGCACAGTATGCTCCACTCCACGAGATTCTGAAGAACAACGGTGCGCAGACAACACTCGAGGAGCGCCGTTTCTTCGCAAAGGAGGCATTTGCTGTTTCATCGGCTTATGACTCTGCAATCTTCAACTGGTTCGACAAGGAGACAAACAGCGCGTTCCGCCAGACAAACGACACACCGATGTCATTGCGTTACGGCGAGAACCCACACCAGAAGGGTGCTTTCTACGGCAACTTCAACGATATGCTGGAGCAGATTCACGGTAAGGAGATCTCTTACAACAACCTGCTCGACATCAATGCTGCCGTTGAGCTCATCAACGACTTCGCAGGCGAGACAACATTCGCAATCCTCAAGCACAACAACGCTTGCGGTTTGGCATCACGCCCAACATTGGCCGAGGCTTGGGATGCAGCCCTTGCAGGTGACCCTGTATCGGCATTCGGCGGCGTGCTCATTGCAAACGCAAATGTCGACAAGGCTACAGCAGAGAAGGTGAACGAGATTTTCTTTGAGGTAATCATTGCTCCAAGCTACGATGCCGACGCCCTTGAGGTACTCAAGCAGAAGAAGAACCGCATCATCCTCATCCAGAAGTCAACCGTAATGCCCGAGAAGACATTCCGCAGCGTGCTGAACGGTGTTCTTGTACAGGATCGTGACGCAAAGGTTGAGACTGCAGCCGACCTGCAGACCGTTTCAAAGGTTGCTCCGAAGGCCGAGGAAATTGAGGACATGCTCTTTGCAAACAAGATTGTGAAGCACAGCAAGAGTAACGCTATCGTTCTTGCAAAGAACAAGCAGCTCATTGCAAGCGGCGTGGGACAGACATCACGTGTTGACTCATTGCGCCATGCCATTGAGAAGGCCGGAAACTTCGGTTTCTCGCTCCAGGGCAGCGTGATGGCCAGTGACGCATTCTTCCCATTCCCCGACTGCGTGCAGATTGCACACGAAGCAGGCGTTACAGCCGTTGTTCACCCCGGCGGTTCAATCCGCGACAAGGAATCTGTTGATTACTGCGACGCAAATGGCGTGGCAATGGTAATCACCGGTTTCCGCCACTTCAAACATTAATTTCAAAAACAGAGAACAAGAAAATGGGTCTATTTTCATTCACAAAGGATGTTGCCATTGACTTGGGTACAGCCAATACCATTGTCTCGTACGACGGCAAGATTGTCGTTGACGAGCCATCGGTTGTAGCCATCGACGGCACAAAGAAGATGATTGCCGTCGGTAAGAAGGCAAAGCAGATGCACGAGAAGACCAACCCCAACATACAGACCATACGACCTTTGAGAGACGGTGTCATTGCAGACTTCTATGCCTGCGAAATGATGATGCGCGGTTTCATTGAGAAGGTAAACATGGGCAGCAAGCTGTTCACCCCATCATTGAGAATGGTGATTGGAGTACCTTACGGCTCTACCGAGGTTGAGCTCCGTCCCGTACGCGACTCGGCCGAGCACGCAGGAGCACGCGACGTATATTTGATTTATGAGCCAATGGCTTCGGCTCTGGGTATAGGTCTTGACGTTACCGCGCCCGAGGGAAACATGGTCGTGGACATAGGCGGTGGTTCAACTGAAATTGCCGTAATTTCACTTGGCGGCATCGTTTCGAATGGTTCACTGCGCACGGCGGGTGACGACTTCACTGCCGACATCCAGGACTACATGAGCCGTCAGCACAATGTACGCGTCAGTGAGCGCATGGCCGAGCGTATCAAGATACACGTAGGTTCAGCCCTCACAGACCTTGGCGATGAGGCTCCACAGGACTACATCGTTCACGGTCCTAACCGCATAACAGCCATGCCGATTGAGGTGCCTGTATGCTACCAGGAGATTGCGCACTGTATCGACAAGTCAATCATCAAGATTGAGAATGCCATCATCAGTGCACTGGAGCAGACACCACCCGAGCTCTATGCCGACATCGTACACAACGGTATCTACCTTGCCGGTGGCGGTGCATTGCTCCGTGGCCTTGACAAGCGCTTGTCGAACAAGATAAACATACCTTTCCACATTGCAGAGAATCCTCTCTACTGTGTTGCGAAAGGTACACTGCAGGCGCTCAATGACCTCTCATATCCTTTCTTGATGAGATAAAAAAGAGAAAGAAGCTGTGCGGTCAATACTTGACATACTAATAAAGCACAATCACTGGTTCCTTTTCCTGTTACTGGAGGGAATCAGTTTTGTGCTTATTGTCAGTTTCAACAACTACCAGAGCGCCACAATGTTCACATCGGCCAACAGCATTGCCGGGAACATGTACTCTGCAATGACCGACGTCAACAGCTACTTCAGCCTCAAGACAGAGAATCAGGCACTGGTAGACCTAAACAAGGAACTGGCGAATGAAGTCGAGGAACTTAAAGCACAGCTAAGAGAGTATATCGACAGCACATCCATTGCCGATGTACTGCAAGCCGAACATCCCGGACAGGGATTCCAATACCACACAGCAAAGGTTGTCAACAACTCTGTAAACAAGACAAACAACTTTATCACCATTGACAAGGGAACCTTGCAGGGCGTTAAGGACCAGATGGGAGTATTCAACCATCAAGGCGTAATTGGCATCACCTACACGTCATCCAACAATTTCACTATCGTACTGCCCCTGCTCAACAGCAAGAGCATCATCAGTTGCAAAGTAAAAGGAAACACATTGTGCTCGCTCAAATGGGACGGGGGGGACACACGCCACTCATATCTCATAGACCTGCCCAGGTATGAACTCTTCGAGAAGGGAGACACGGTCTACACCAGCGGCTTTTCATCCATTTTCCCGGCCGGCATACCGGTAGGACAGATAGAGAGACTGGAAGATTCGGCCGACGGGCAAGCATACCGTGCCCGCGTGGAGTTGTTTGTGGACTTTGCAAGCGTCGACAACGTGTTCGTGGTAGGCAATGACAACAGGGAGGAACAGGAGAAACTTGAACAGAGCATAAACAAGAGCAAATGACAAGCAAGACCATAGCCCGTGCCGGTTACTTTGTGCTGCTTTCCCTTGTACAGGTAATCATTTTCAGCCAGATACATCTGTTTGGCTATGCCACTGCCTGCATTTTCATAATCTTCCTGCTCAAACTGCCACGCCACACCACCCGTAACGAAACGATGATATGGGCCTTTCTGTTCGGCATTGTGACAGACATTTTCTGCAACACCCCCGGAATTCATTCGGCTGCAGCCACAGCAATGGCATTCTCACGCAAATACATACTTGCGACATTCACCCACAAAGGCCTACCCGATGACATTATCCCCGGTGTCAAGACTCTCAAATGGGGCGGGTACACCGTGTATGCAGCCCTTTGCATTTCAATATTCTACGCACTTCTGTTCCTGCTCGAGCTATTCACAGTGCGCCATTTGTCCACACTGCTCATAAGCACTGTTGCCAGTGTAACACTCACAATGGTGTTTACAGTCGTTGCCGAATTCTTCTCGCCAAACAAATGACAATATGAAAGACAACAGCTACGAAAGCCGTAAGTACATATTGTCGGGCGCAGTCCTGCTCATATTCGCCATATACCTGTCGCAACTTTTCTCCCTGCAGATAAAGAATGATGACTACAAGAGCAAGGCCGACAGCAATGCCTTCTACAAGAAGACACTCTACCCCTCACGCGGACAGATGTATGACCGTAACGGCAACCTCTTGGTATACAACAAGCCTGCCTATGACATTACCTTCGTTCCACGCGAGACAAAAGGACTTGACACGCTTGAACTGTGCAACACATTGGGTATAACCCTGGAGGAGTTCACAAAGCGTATGGAGAGGGTAAGAAACAGGAAGTATAATCCCGGATACTCACAGTACACAGAGCAGGTATTCATGACACAGATTCCGATAGAGGATTTTGCTGTTTTCCAGGAGAAGAATTTCCTTTTTAAAGGCTTCTACATACGCAAGAGATACATCAGACAATACAGCCACCCTGTTGCCGGAGTGCTCTTCGGCGACATTGGCGAGGTTTCACAAAGACACATCGACAAGGACGCATACTACCAGCAGGGCGACTACATAGGCACACAAGGCCTTGAAGCATCGTATGAAAGACAGCTGCGCGGCGAGAAAGGAACAGAGGTGCTACTGCGCGATGCCCACGGCCGAATACAGGGAAAATACAACGACGGAGCACTCGACACCCCTGCAGTAAGAGGAAAAAACCTTACGTTGAGCCTTGACATAGAGCTGCAGATACTTGGTGAGCGACTTATGAAAGGCAAAAGAGGTGCCATCGTCGCCATCGAACCCGAAACCGGAGAAATACTATGTCTTGTGTCGGCGCCATCATATGACCCGGCACTGCTCACAGGACGCGACAGAGGAAGCAACCACAAGCTCCTGTCAAGTGACAAGAGCAAGCCATTGCTGAACCGTGCGGTAATGGGAACATACCCTCCGGGCTCCACATTCAAGACCTCACAGGCTGCAATGTTCCTTGAGGAGGGTGTCATAACACCGCAGACAGCATTCCCCTGCAGCAACGGTTTCGTACTTAACAAATTCCGTTTGGGTTGCCACGCGCACTCTTCGCCTACACCTTTGAAAGAGGCCATAGCGACATCGTGCAACGCCTACTTCTGTTGGGGACTGCACCGCATGTTCGCCATGAGTAAATATGGAGGCACAAAAGCCGCCATGAACAAATGGCGCGACTACATGGTATCAATGGGATTCGGATATCCGCTAGGTGTTGACCTCCCTGCCGAAGCA
Organism: Bacteroidaceae bacterium; assembly: GCA_045644005.1. GTDB lineage: Bacteria > Bacteroidota > Bacteroidia > Bacteroidales > Bacteroidaceae > HGM04593. The sequence continues at coordinate 5,219 of JAZRGF010000253.1, forward strand.
CGCGGTATGATACCTAACGGCGATTACTACACACGTCATTATGGCAACTATTGGCGCGCAGTGACTGTGATAAGTATCTCTATCGGACAGGGTGAGGTAACGCTAACGCCACTACAGATTGCCAACCTTGGAGCAACCATTGCCAACAGAGGAAAATACATAACCCCTCACCTGGTCAAGGAGGTTGAGAACGACACAATTGCAAGCAAATACCTTACCGCCAAAAACACTATGGCGAGCAAAGCCTCTTACGAGGAGGTAATAAAAGGAATGCGCCAGGCAGTCCTTGACGGAACATGCCGCGCTGCAAACATTCCGGGCCTCTACGTGTGTGGAAAGACCGGTACAGCAGAGAACAGCCGCGGAAAGGACCACTCGGCGTTCATGGGCTTTGCACCAATGGATGCGCCAAAGATTGCAATTGCCGTCTACGTTGAGAATGGAGGCTTTGGAGCAGAATACGGAGTACCCATAGGCGCATTGATGATGGAAAAATACCTTACCGGCAGCCTGACGGAAGAGAGTGAGACAAAAGCAACAGCCATCAGTAAGAAGACCATTTATTATGAATAGAGACAAGGGCAACATACTACAGCGCCTTGATTGGTGCACAATCATAATATACGTATTGCTTGCCACAATGGGATGGCTTGCAATATGCGGCTCCACGCACAGCTACATCGACACAAGCTTTGCCGAATTCTTCAACATGGACGAGCGAAGCGGAAAGCAGGCGATGTGGATGGGTGTATCACTCGCATGCGGACTCATATTGCTGTGCATACCCAAACTCACATACAAGAATCTCTCGATAGTCGTATATGCGGCAACATTGCTTTTGGGAATAATCACCATATTCATTGCAACCGACATCAAGGGTTCGCGCTCATGGATTGCCCTTGGCTCCTTCAGGCTACAGCCGGCCGAATTCATGAAATCGGCAACAGCACTGATGCTTGCCGCGCTCATAGGAAAAAGGGATTTCAAGATGAGCAACAACAGCGATTTCCTGAAAGCCGTCGGTATTATTCTGCTGCCTATGCTTATAATCGTAGCACAGAAAGAGACCGGCAGTGCACTGGTATATCTTGCACTGTTCCTGGTACTCTACCGCGAAGGAATGACTGGAATATACCTGTTGGCAGGAATAAGCGCAATCATCTATTTTGTGGTAGGAACAAAATATGATGCCATAATGATGGAGAAACTGCCGGTAAGCATCGGCCAGTACGCAACCACCGTGATAATACAGATTATATCCATTGCTGTGGTCAAGTTCTGGTGCAAGAACAACAGGACGTTTACCGTGCTGTTTGCAACAAACCTGGCTGTCACCCTGTGCTCATATTGGATTGCAATATACCTTGTTGAATTCAATATAATGATAACGCAGTACACGTTGCTGCTATTCAACACCATATACCTGCTCTTGCAGATAAGACTGAGAAAAGAGACGAAGAACCTTTGGGTTGCCATCTACATCATTGGAGCCATAGCGTTCAACTTCTCGTGCAACTATGTCATGCAGAACATCCTTAAACCGCACCAGAAAATAAGGATTGAGGTATTGTTGGGTCTTAAAGAAGACCTTAACGGAGCG
>JAZRGF010000254.1:0-12537 GCA_045644005.1 Bacteroidaceae bacterium
CAAGAATAATCTGGAATTCCAGAAAGCGCTCGTCTACCCATTCCTGAAAGGACTGCTCAAGAAACTCTCAAGCGGATTGACCGTAAGTTTCCAGAACAAAGAAAACATGGCAAAGTCGCTCTGTATATCTAACCACCGCGACATCATCATGGACTCGGCGTTCCTTTGCATAGTATTTGTCGAGGCATTGGACAACACTGTTGAGATTGCAATCGGCGACAACCTGCTCATCCGCCCATGGATAAAGAAACTCGTTCGCGTGAACCGCAGCTTCATCGTGCAGCGCTCGGCAAGCATACGCGAGATGCTGGCATCGTCAAAGCGCCTGTCGGCATACATGCACCATGCCATCACCGAGCGTCAGCAGCCCATTTGGCTTGCACAGCGCGAGGGACGTGCCAAGGACAGCAACGACCGCACACAGGAGGGCCTCATCAAGATGCTCTCGATGTACAGCAACGGCGACATCGTAGATGCATTGAAGGAGCTGAACATTGCGCCGACAACAATATCATACGAGTATGACCCGTGTGACTACCTCAAGGCGAAGGAGTTCCAGCAGAAGCGCGACAACCCCGAGTGGAAGAAGGCGCCACAGGACGACCTCATCAACATGAAAGCCGGCATGTTCGGCTACAAGGGTGGCATACACTATCATGTTGCCGACTGTATCAACAACGAGATTGATGCAATCGACCGTTCACTGGGCAAGAACGAGAAGACTGCAGCCGTGGCACGCATCATCGACCGTCACATACACATGAACTACAAGTTCTGGCCAATCAACTACTACTTCTATGAACTGCTGACCGGTGACGCACGCTTTGCCGACAAATATACAGCCGAGGAAAAAGCCAAGCTCGACATGTACCTGCAGGGACAGATTGAGAAGGTCGACCTCCCCAACCGCGTCGACGAGTTCTGCCGCACAAAGATACTCGAAATGTATGCCAACCCGGTAATCAACTACCTGAAAACCGAAGATTAACAAACCTGAGGTTTCGACAATATCGGCAGCGATAGGTCGCAGGCTGCACGGATTCAAGTCGTGCCCTACGGGTCGCGGAAAGACGATGTTGTCAAAGCATCAAATAAATCAAACCAGAGGTTTCGACAACATTGGCAGCCGGGAATGGAGAAATAAACAAATTATGATATTAGCAAAAAGGAACTGGCAATTGCCAGTTCCTTTTTGCTAATCAGGACATTCCTTTTTTATTAAGAATGCCACAAGTCACCCCACTCGCCGCGAGATGGTCTCATAAGGTCTTCTCCGTCGCCATCACCGGCACTGCCCTCGCCGGTACCACTACCGGTTGTTTCGCCCGAAATGGTTGTCATAACCACATCAATCTCAATATCAACTAAAGCCGAAGCTGGCTTCAAATACTCTTTTTTATCCATAATAGTTTTTAATTAGAATTTATTCAACATATACTTTTTCGCCATTTACTATATATACACCTTTTACAGGGTTGGTGACAATGCGTCCGTTCAAGTCATAATAAACCGTAGTTTCTGCATCATTCTCTGTCATTTCATCGATATCTGTAGTTTCTCCATCGTCGAATCTGAACGAGATGCTCTCCATTGGCGAGAGAGGCAACCATTCAAGAGGTATTTGCAGATAGGCCTTGCCGGCACCTACAGAAGAGCCATCGGTATATCGATAGAACAGAGGCACACTTGTTCCGCTCTTCACCATATATCTGTAGTTCGCATAAAGACCGTCATCGGAAACGCTGTTCACTATTGTCGCCTCCATTACACCGGCAAGCATATTCAACGAATTGTCATCGGATGACTCAATGACAGGAACAACATACGTACCCGGTTCGCCCTTCAGGAACAGACCTGTACCCTCGCTGCTTGTCATAATTCGTGTCATAGTAATTATACCGGTATTTGTGTTGTATCCGGTAGCTGCGTAAGCGTTAAGCCCAGCCACATTAGTGAAGTCAAGAGCATAAGCCGAACTGTATGTCGCACTGCCATATTTGCCGATGGTAATGGTAACCTCGGTCGGTATCTCGTCATAAACGGCAGTTACTTCAATATCTCCGGCAGGCATTGTTGCTGGAAGATTCTCCCAGAGGTTGAATGTGTAGCCATCCTTTTCGGGAGCTGCGATTGGTGTTATTTCACTATCACAAGCAACCGACACCGTTTCATAAACCTCGCCATCGACAATGTAAGTAATTGTGTAATCGTTGGCCTTGAAACTACCATACACCACAATATTATCGGCAGGCATCACAGCCGGAACATCGGCCCAACCCAGGAATGTATAACCCTCTTTTGTTGGCACAGGCAAAGTAATCTCGGCACCGTACTTTATGGTAGCCTCTGAATATTTTTCATCACCAATCATAAATGTGATTGTATATTCTGCACCATCGATAAAGAAGAAATCCCACCACTGCTCGGCAGCGTAATAAGCATCAATATAATCATTGGGCACATAAAGGGTACAATCCCACACATTGATATCGGCAAGTGCCTGGTCGCCACACACCGGTGGCACATTACAGCTGCTTACAATCTTCACCATACTTGTACAGTCACTGAACGCCTCGGCGCCAATAGTCTCAACGCTATTACCAAAAGAGAAATTCACCAGGCCTGTACAACCACTGAAAGCCCAATTACCGATTGCTGTCACACCATCACCTATAACAACGTCGGTAAGACCGGTACAACCATAGAACTCGTTATCATAGACCAAAGTCTCGGTATCAGACACCACAACCGTTCTCAAAGATGTATTGCGGAAAAAAGGCGAGAAACCATATTTAGCATCGGTCTTATAACTTATTTTACCACCAATGTACACCGAGTCGAGCGGACAGGAGTGGAAAAGAGGATTTGTACTTGCTGTTGCAGTACTGCTACTTGAATAGCCATTAGAACCCAAGCGCAAGGTTGTTGTTCTATCCTCAATAATAACATCGGCAAGCGAAGTACATTTATAGAACACCGAGTCACTTATTGCCTTTGTAGCCTCTGGAATATTTATTTGTGGCAATGAACTACAATGATAGAACACACTTTTTCCAATAGAATCGACATTAACACCAATTTGCATATCTGTCAAGGCTGTGCAGGCACCAAAAGAGTACCATTCAAGAGTTTTCACTCCGGAGCCGACCTTTGCATTCTTCAACGCCGTACAACCGGCAAAGCAAGAGTTACCCATTGTCAACACCTCGTCGGGAATAGTGATGCCGGGTAAACTTGTACAGTTCTTGAATGCCGAAACACCAATACTTGTTATTCCTTTACCAAAGACTATATTCTGCAAGTTGCTACAATTCATAAACTCCTTGTCATATATAGCCTCTTCCATATCATTATATGTTACACTACGCAGATATTTATTGCCATAGAAAGGAGAGTAGCCATAGGAGGATGTCTTATTATACTGCAATTTACCGCCAATATAAACAGAGTCCAATTTACAGTCGGCAAACAATGGAGACGAACCGTTTGAGCCCAACGACAAAGAGAACACCTTATCCTCTATTACAACGGTTGAAAGATTTTGACACCCTTTGAACACATAACTATTAATGGTTCTTGTAGCCTGCGGAATATTTATCTGTGGCAATGAACTACAATTTTGAAAAACATAGGTATCTATTGTCTCTACATTTTCTCCAATTTTAACCTCAGTCATCGCCTTACAGCCACTGAAAGTTTTTGTGTTCAGCAGCTTAACACCAGCACCAACAATTGCCTTTTCAAGGCTTGTACAATTCTCAAAACAATATGAGCCAACAGATGGTACGTTGTCAGGAATTACAATTTCTTCGAGTGCATCACACTCTGCAAATGCGTAATTATAGATATCTGCCACCTTATTGCCAAGAGTTGCATTTACCACACTGTCGCAATCGTAGAACGCATAAGAACCGATATATCCATTGTTTTTAATGACAATATCCTTTATGCAGTTATTATCATAGAATGCATAAGAGTTTATATTTCTTACCTTTAATTTTACATTACGGTAAGTCACCAGACTGTCAACAACAACATTCTCAATGGAATTGTTATAGTTGCAATCTATCACATCACAAGTGCGGTCTTTAGCGCTTACAAGAACATACTTTACACCGCCGACCTCAAACATTGAGCTAAGATTTGTATATTCCGTTCCAAAACCATAGTTTGCTGCCGATGACACATAGTTGACAGTTCCTTTAATCCTTGAAACTCCGCTTGGCGGTGTATTTCCCAAGAATATAACCTTAGTTGGCGTGGTTGAAAATACATTATTTCCTACAGACAATGCACCGCTACCAATTGTCACACTTCTAAGTTTTTTAAAGCCATAGAATAGATAGTCTCCAATTACATAATTCTCGCCTTCGCAATTAGCAGGCAAAGTCAACTGTGTCAATTCCGTATTACCACAATAAGCAACCAATGTATTTACACCACCCGATTTAGAAAAGATATAATCTCCATCGACAACACAACCTTGCGCATTATAAACATTGTTTGCATAACTTGCAACATATCCATATGATGTGCTTCCACTGGTGATTGTCAAATCGGAAAGGTTTACTACGACGGCAAGATTACTACACCACTTAAAAGCGTCAGATCCTATGCTTGTAACGCTACCCGGGATTACAATGCTGGTAAGACCACCGCAACTATAGAACGCTTTATCTCCAATGCTTGTTACACTACCCGGGATTGTAACGCTGGTAAGACCCGAGCAAGTATAGAATGCAGAATTTCCTATGCTTGTTACACTACCCGGGATTTCAACGCTGGTAAGACCACTGCAATTAGAGAACGCATAATTTTCTATGCTTGTTACACTACCCGGGATTGTAACGCTGGTAAGACCACCGCAATTAGAGAACGCAGAATTTCCTATGCTTGTTACACTACCCGGGATTTCAACGCTGGTAAGGCGGGTACAACCATAGAATGCAGCCTCTCCAATGCTTGTTACGCTACCCGGGATTTCAACGCCGGTAAGACTGGTACGGTTGCGGAACGCATTGTCTCCAATCACATAATTCTCGCCATCATAGTCTGCCGGCAGGGTCGCAGTTGTTGCACTACCTAAATAGCCGACCAATGTTTTCACGTCATTTGGTTTACCAAGCACAAAACCACCCTCTATTCGACCTTGGGGTGCATTGTATACCCTATAGTCTGTTGCATAACTTGCAACATATCCATATGATGTGCTTCCCTTAGTGAATGTCAAATCGGAAAGGTTTACTACGACGGCAAGATTACTACACCACCTAAAAGCTTCAGATCCTATGCTTGTAACGCTACCCGGGATTACAATGCTGGTAAGACCCGAGCATTCATAGAACGCTCTATCTCCAATGCTTGTTACACTACCCGGGATTGTAACGCTGGTAAGACCCGAGCAACTATAGAATACAGAATTTCCTATGCTTGTTACACTGTAAGTTGTTCCATCGTAAGTAACACTCTCAGGGATTACAACACTGCCGGTGTATTCTTTGGAATATTCACTATAGGAATTTCCTTTGTATGTTACAGAAACAGTTTTTTCAGAGGTTGACAAAACATTGTAAAATATTCCGTCAACCTCAAAGTCGTGGGCTGTTGCAGCCGTTGCGCATAACAACAGCAGTGCAGTGAATAGATGTTTTAAATGTTTCATAATTGTATGATTAATTTATTTGATTTGTAACAAGCAGTATCGGAATGGCAAATCATAATCTTTCCATACCAATTCGTATTCTTTATTTACATTGAATGATGGACGGGCTGCAGACATTGCAGTGTTGCCTTGCCAAGCCTTCTTTTGGTTGTGCACACCATCTTTCATACTGAAGTTTGCATAATTGGGATTTGTTCCCTTTTTGGGAAGCTTCCAATATCCTTGGTCGTTGGTTACAAACAGAGCTATGCCATTCTTGACATTGTTGAATCTTTTTATCAAGCACTCAATCCTGCTGACATCGCGCCAAAAATCGTATGCACCCAAGTCTCTTGCTCCGTGATTTTTAAGAATTTCAACTTTTTCAAGTTTTTCGCCAAAACGGTAAACCTCGGCATTAATTGGCATTGTCTTATACTTGAGTTCTATGGGTAAAAATTCGCCACCCTTTTCAACCACAATATCAATATAAAGATTCTGTGGCTTGTAATCGGACACTGAAAGTAATTTATCCGTCATTTGCTGCTCAACAGCTCTACTTGGGATGAAATACTCCAAATGAATTTTATCATAGCCACGAGAAGAACAAGAGAAATAACGTGCCAGTTGTAGCTGCAAATCGCATTCGTTGCAAAAAACATCGGATGATTTCTTTTTAGACTCAAAGAAATGAGTAATATCCAATGACAGATTCTCCAGCAATGTATTCATTGTAATGGTTATTGTGTATAAAGTTTCCCAAACACTGCGCCAATAAAAAAAAGCGCAGACTAATTACTTAATCTCCGCTGATAGGTCCTAGGAAAACCGTGATAAAGAGAAAAGCAACAGCCTACGCCAATAGCCATCATACATAACATATACATCAAGTATATGTATGCACGACACCTTGCGACAGGGTTTGCACTCTCTTATCGTCAATGAATTTCCTAGGTTCATCAGCGAGAATGTCAAACACTCGCGTGTTTTATTTGTATTTTAACAATGCAAAGATAGTGCAAACGAGCTAATAGTAAAGTTCACTTTAACCATTTACTGCGAGTGTAGCCTATCTTCGCCAATGCGGTTGCAATATTACTAAAATAAATTAACAAAACACAAGAGTCCGTTGCTTTTTTAACTGTATGCAAATATAAAGGATTAAATTTTATTATCCTTTGTCAGTTTTTGTCAGTTTGCAAAAATCAAAAAAAAGAAGAATTTGGAAGCTGTTTTAGGGCTTATTTATATTATAAGGAACGAATGGAATACGATTGGAAAAGAGGCTATCATAATAGATAACGGCAGCAACGGGCAAATCGCTTTTACAGAATGACGGCAACAAGTTCGCCTTTTCCCACAATTGCTGTTGAGCACTGCCAAGCAACTGCATATAACGGTCCGCAACAACCGAGGAGATGTCCGGGTCAGTAATAGCGAGAATCTTCTTCTCATTATACTCACCCATTATTTCATAGAAAGAGATGATGTTATTGGTGGCAAATTCATAATAAGGTGCCGATGAGACAGAATCGGCTACACTTTCGTATATTCCGGTCACATCCTTTTCAACCTGCGCAAGCAACGAGTCACGCACGGCAATCTTTTGCTCTACGACTGTTTGCTGAACGGTTATTTTACGGCTGTTGTCTAAACTTGTAAAGTAGCCTGAGAACAAAAGCAACAGTAACGGTATGAGTGCCAAAACAGATAAGAGCAGTATTGCCGGACGATTGCGATGTCTGAAGGCTGCAAGCAACTGCTCGGCATTGGAATAGCGTTTCTCCTTTTGTGCACACAGGCATCGCCCTGCTATGCGCAAATGGCGGTTGGCGAAAATATCGTGCATTATCATACCCAGTGAGTAGATGTCGCTGCGTGCATCAATATTCTTCTCCTGTATGAGCAGTTCGGGCGAAGCGTATAAAGGTGTACACCCTAGTGTGCGAGCAAGATAATGTGCGTCATCGTCGGCAAGACCGAAGTCAATGAGACGCACATCATTGTCGGCACGGGTAACCAATATGTTTTCTGGTTTTATATCATTATGTACGATGCCGCTGCGGTGTATATATGCCACAGCCTGCAGCAACTGCTCAAACACCCGTCGACGCATAGTCTGTGTTGGGTTCTCGGCAAGGAAATCTGTCAATGTGCGCCCATCGACATACTCCATTACAATACCCGGCCCCACAACCGTGGATTCCTCAAAAGTAAACACATTCACCACATTGGGGTGTTGACGGCCGATGGACAGTTCATATTCGCGTTTGAGCATCGCAAGCGACTGTCCGCTTTTTTCCTTTGGTGTCTTTATTATGAAATACTTGCCGGCTTTGCGCACACGGTAGAGCACAGCATGCGAGGTTGTTGCAAAAACCTCGGGCATTGAATAGCCTGTCGAGGTATTACTCTCCTCACAGGCAGAACTGAATATTTTACTGCTGCCGCTCACCCAATTGACAAATAATGACAAACGCCGGTGCTATTTTTTTTCAAATATAAGCACTATTTTTGTGACAACAATCAGAACAGGGTAAAAAATGAGCATAGACATGGATTCACCGCAGCTTGCGGCACTACGCGAAGAGATTGAAGAATTGGTTGGGAAGATGTACTCACACTCGAACTTCACACACCTCTCGGGACTTATTGGTTACAAGTGCAAGGAGCACATCTCGGTGACTACACTTGAGCGCATCTGGGGCTACTCAACCCGCAACGCAAGCAAGATTTCCGTAAAGACTCTTGATGTAATTGCGCGATTTGTGGACTGTGACGACTGGGAAGAATACTGTAAACGCCTGCGCGAGAAGTTCCAGAGGAGTTCCGAAATATTCCGGGCATCAGGTGCCATAAACAGCTGCGACCTTACCACTGGCACAAAGGTGCGCATTGCTTGGCAACCCGACAGAATTTGCGTGATTGAATACCTTGGCAGCAACCGATATATTGCTGTGAAATGCGAGAACTCGAGCATGAAGCCAGGCGACACATTCACCTGCCTGACAATACAGAAAGGACGCGAACTCTACATGGAAAACTTTACACGCTGTGGCAAAGAACCAGCCGGAGAATGTTATGTAGTGGGACAGATTAGCGGACTCACTACAGCCGAGGTTATCAAAGATTAGCCATAAATCTCAACAATCCTGTCAAGGATTGACATCAGTTCGTCCATCTTCTCGCAGCGGAGCATCTCAATGCGCAATGGACGGAAATCATTGAGCCCTTTGAGCAACGGAGTTGCCGCAAGATGACGACGCACATGCAATATTCCGGGGCGCTCGCCAAGCCACTCTACACTATCCTTCACCTGTTCACGCAGAATATCCATGCACTCGGTGAATGTAAACGGCACTGCCGGCTCGCCATGCTCCAGGTAGTGCTTTACATCGCGGAAAATCCATGGCTGGCCAAAGCTGGCACGGCCAATCATCACTGCATCCACTCCATACTTGTCAAAGCACTCCTTTGCACGCTCGGGAGTCTTCACGTCACCGTTGCCAATGATTGGAATGTGCATTCGGGGGTTCTCCTTAATCTTGCCAATGAGTGTCCAGTCGGCATCGCCGGTGTACATTTGCGCACGTGTGCGGCCATGCACGGTAAGTGCCGCAATACCGCAGTCCTGTAGTTGCTCGGCAAGGTCAACAATGCACTTGCTGTTATCGTCCCAGCCAAGGCGGGTCTTAACCGTAACAGGGATGTTCACGGCATCCACCACAGCCTTTGTAATCTCGAGCAGCTTTGGGATGTTCTGCAGCATACCCGCGCCACAACCCTTGCGTGCCACCTTCTTCACGGGGCAGCCGAAGTTGATGTCAAGGATATCGGGCTTTGCAAGCTCCACACGCTTGGCTGCCTCTACCATGGGCTCCACCTCGTTGCCATATATCTGTATTGCCACCGGACGCTCCTTGTCATAGACCTGCAGTTTGCGCACGGTGCTGTTGACATCGCGTATAAGCGCATCGCTCGAAACAAACTCGGTATATACCATGTCTACACCAAAGCGCTTGCACAACAGACGGAATGCCGCATCGGTCACATCCTCCATTGGAGCAAGAAAAATGGGATATTTCCCGAATTCTATATTGCCTATCTTCATTATCTAATAATATGCTTTGAGTTTGTTATTTCCTTGCAAAGATATATCTTTGTAGACAAATTACAAACAGTATACACTTTTACATAGACAAGTATTCATGTCATACTGAGCAACGCGAAGTATCTCACAAATACAGATTCTTCACATCCGTTCAGAATGACATATACACGATTCCGATATTTCCAACTGCATCAACCATGAACTACAAAAGAAGCGATTTCGAGATAATGGCTCCGGTTGGTTCGCGCGAGAGCCTCGCGGCAGCCATACAGGCAGGAGCCAACTCAATATATTTTGGTATTGAACACCTTAACATGCGCGCCCACTCGGCAAGCGCATTCTCAATCAATGACCTTCGCGAGATAGCACAGATTTGCGACGAACATGGCATAAAGAGCTACCTCACCGTCAACACCATCATCTACGAGGACGACCTGGCGATGATGTACCAGATTATCGACGCAGCCAAGGAGAGCGGCATCTCGGCCGTCATTGCTGCCGATGTTGCCGTTATGCAGTACTGCAACCGCGTTGGCGTTGAGGTACACCTCTCAACACAGCTCAACATAAGCAATAGCGAGGCGATGAAGTTCTACGCACAATTTGCCGATGTCGTAGTGCTTGCACGTGAGCTGAAGATGGAGCAGGTAGCCGCAATACACAAGGTGATTGTCAACGAGAACATCTGCGGCCCCAAGGGCGAGCAGTTGCGCATCGAGATGTTCTGCCACGGAGCATTGTGCATGGCAATCTCGGGCAAGTGCTATATGTCGCTTCACCAGCTTGGACGTAGCGCCAACCGTGGCGAGTGCATGCAGATATGCCGTCGTGGTTACATTGTAAAGGACCGCGAGAGCGACATCGAACTGGAGGTTGACAACAAATATATAATGTCGCCAAAAGATCTCAAGACCATACGCTTCTTCGACCGCATGATTGAGAGCGGCGTGCGTGTGTTCAAGATTGAGGGCCGTGCACGTGGCCCCGAATATGTGCAGACCGTTGCCGGCTGCTACAACGAGGCACTCGAGGCCTACCTCGCCGGCGAGCTCACCGAGGAGAAGAAGGATGCCTGGGACGAGCGCCTTGCAACAGTGTTCAACCGCGGTTTCTGGGACGGATACTACCAGGGACAGAAACTTGGCGAGTGGAGCAACATCTATGGTTCACAGGCTACAGAGCGCAAGGTATACATCGGCAAAGCAATAAAGCATTTCTCAAAGCTTGGCGTTGGCGAGTTCCTCATTGAGGCTGGTACCATTGATGCAGGCGAAAAGATTCTCATCACAGGCCCCACAACAGGCGCCGTATATCTGGAGCTTGAAGACCCACGTGTAAACCTTGAACCTGTTGAAAAGGTAAACAAGGGCGACAGAGTTTCGTTCAAGGTACCATGCAAGGTACGCCCAAGCGACAAGCTCTACAAGATTGTAAAGACCGAACACGGCTGCTGCGATTAAACAGCATTGGATATTAAAAGTTGGCGATTCATCAATGATGGGTCGCCAGTTTTTTATGATGGCGTCACCTGCGTCTAACGGTGAAGGCAATAAAAATTTACCCTGTCCGTTGAATTTTCGAGCACTTGTTACTATATTTACAAAAGGAAAAAACAAAACACTACGAATATGCTTAACAAGACCATTTACATTGAACTTGAGAATGTACTTTGCAACTATAACGGACGCATTTTTGAACTCAGAGCCGAGAATGATTGTGATGACATCGAGCAGCTCCCCATCCACTACAAGGACATGAAGCCTATTGATGGTGCAATTGAGGCGGTTGAAACGCTTGCCCATAATTTGGATGTGCATATAGTTACACCCAATGAGAAATGCGAAGAGAAGACCGAATGGGTACGCACTCATCTGCCCCAAGCAGTTGTCAACATCATTTTCTGCGATATTGAGGAGATACGCGATGGCAACTACCTTATATGCATGGACAAGAAAAAGGGCGGATGTTTCAGAGGCCGATTTATTGAATATTACTCCATAGACTTTCCCACCTGGTCAGAGGTTGTCAACTACATTGCCGCAAAGGAGAATTACGATTGGGAGACCAGTTCATTCTTTGAAAATGAGGACGAGGAGACACTCGCACGCAACATGGTGACACGCAGCATGGTTGAGAAGACCATAAAGCACCTCGATGCCTATTCGAAGATATTAAATGCAAAATACGAGCAGGAGAGCGATGAAGGATTGTACAAGGAAATCATTGAAATATCCAGGCTCACCAACCAATGGCTTGAGGTTACAGGCGAGGAAGACGAGAGTGACTATTACGACATTTGACCATAAAACATTACGTTGACGCATTTGCAGGGGCAGACCGCGTGTCTGTCCCTACAATATTATACATAAAGGGTATAAAAATAAATTTGCCCCATTCATTGAATTTTTGCACAAATGTTTCTATATTAGTAATAGGAAACCGAGAAAGAATTATGATAAAGTACAACTTATACATCCGCGGCAATGAACCCGGACTGGATGCCATAAAGCAACTGGTGACCGGCATTGCCGAGCGAACAGGCTGCATTACAGACGACGAGAGCAGCATGAACATCCCGCTGGGCATTGTGATGCAGGTGCTCACAGGCGACGCACAGCATCTGGGATTGCTCATTGGCATGAATACCGAAGACCCCTATTGCGTGGTGCTGCGCATTGAGTGCGAAGATATCATGCCATTGCACGATGCCTTGATTGAATGTTTCGGGGGCATAGATATTGAAATGGACGAGGACGTAGATGATGTACCCTGGCCATTTGAATGA
>JAZRGF010000255.1:0-1692 GCA_045644005.1 Bacteroidaceae bacterium
GACAACTTCCGATCCTGCCTGATAGCTGATGACTGGAAGGTTGAACATTGCCACCAGCTCAGGGTTACGGCTCGACACCACGATCGAGAGCATGTCCTTTGGCTGGATCACGATTCCGGCATGTTTGTCGATCGCCTCCGGCTCGTTTACAATCTTGTTCTGAAAGTACGCGATATCCTTTACTGTAGAGCATGAAGCCAGCATCAGAATAGCCACGCAAAGTGTTGATAATAAGGCTGTTTTACGCATATTATATTGTTTTTATTTTCACATGTATACAATCTGCGCAAATTTACAGAATATTACGGTAAAAAACAAAAAAAGCGGTCATCGAAGGATGACCGCTTTAGGATGTGGGAGCAGAGGGAGTCGAACCCCCGACCCTCTGCTTGTAAGGCAGATGCTCTAAACCAACTGAGCTATGCTCCCGAAAAAGAACTGTTTTCCCGAATGGGACTGCAAATATAGTCATTTTTTCTTATTTGCAAGCCTTTTGGCGAAAATATTTGTATATATTTGCACCATATTTCTAAAATCACAGTGGTTATGAAACAGATCTTTACAACTATCGCCCTCCTGGCGATGGCATTCTCTTTCGCTTCATGCGAGTTCGACGTCACATGCGACTGCAACTGTTCGTGTGGCTCTACAGATAACAACGGACAGAATTCAAGCAGACCTGGCAACAACGACTCCAACAACGGCGGCAATGAGGAAAACGGTGGCAACAACGGTGGTACAAACAACGACAACACCGGAAACGATGAGTACGAGACTTACAACAACACATTCACAAAGGGATACGCCGGATATTGCGGTCAGTATTACGAAGGTCAGCCAGCAAACACCACAAACTGGTACCTCGAGCTTGCTGACAACAACTATGACCTTGAGTCATATGAGGGCACTGGCTACAATATCGTGATCGATCTTTTCGCAAGTGGCACAAGTTCAACAGCCATCCCTGCAGGCAAATATTCGGTGGAGCAGTTCGACAAGAGCGAGTACTCAGCAGGTTCACTTCTGTATGGCTATATCGCTGAAGATGAGACATATGGCGAATATCCTGGAGGAACATGGCTCTACGAGGGCAACGACGGCATCGCAGCAGCGACAGCAGGTTGGGTGAACGTAGTGGTTTCAGGCAGCACATACACTATCACTTATGAGCTTGTGGATGACGAATACATGGTGGAGTTCAAGGGTTCATTCACAGGTCCCCTCACAATCTACGACGCTACAGAGGAGGCTTCGGCAGCGCAGGCTACCAAGTCTTCACGCCCGGCAAAACATTTCAAAGTTCGTCGATAATTCAATGCAGAGCACGTCGACAGTTCAATGCAGAGTACGTCGACAGTTCAATGTAGAGTACGTCGACAATTCAATGCAGAGTACGTCGACAGTCGGCTGTCATGTCGAGCGAAGTCGAGACATCTAAATTATTGTATAATTTCGAAGAAATGTACTATATTTGCAGTCCCTCAGCATTTGAGGGACTGTTTTCATATGGGGATGTTTTGGTTTTGACAGCATCAGACATTGGACAGTAAGCACGCCGGGCTCTGTAGGCCAGCCCGTAAATCTCGACCTTCAAACAATTAGTTGGCAACAACTCTTATGCACTCGCTGCGTAGTCTGCAAAGCACACTACCTTAATCCGCGACGCCAAGGCTGCGTCGCCGACGAGTATCC
>JAZRGF010000256.1:0-16161 GCA_045644005.1 Bacteroidaceae bacterium
CCGAAAATGGTCTTATCATAGATTATCTTATAAGTATAGTAGGCGATAAGAGGAAACTGACACTTCACACAGTTGATGGAAGTATAGACGGTGTGGATAATACAGCATTGCCTATGATGATTGAATATGATGAAATGATTAAATTCGTATTACGCGGTGCTCCGGGATATAAGTGTGATAAGGTTATTGTGCGTCATGGATATAATCTTGATGGCGAGCAGTATGTGAACGGCAATCTTCAGTGGCGCGAGGTAGAGGAAAAAGTCAATGTCAATGCTAAGGAACATCTTGTGCCTGCGTGGTGTCTCGATGGCGATGTGGCTTTGTTTGCCGAGTTTGAGCCCGAGGAGGGTTGCGAGTGGCAGCTTGTTTTCAGTGACGAGTTCAATGCCGCTGATATGTCGCAGCCTCTTGACGAGAAGTGGATGCGCTGCCAGCGTTACGGTGCTACATGGAACCGTTGGCTCAGCGACAGCAAGGAGGTTATCTACCTGCAGGGTGGCGACCTTGTTGCCCGTGCAATACCTAACCCCGACATGGAGAGCGACCCTGTTCCAATGATTACCGGTGGTATCAAGAGCAACAAGCGTTTTGGATTTACATACGGTTATGTTGAGGCACGTATCAAGTCCAACCCATGGACTGGTAACTTCCCTGCATTCTGGATGATGCCCGAGGATCAGAGCGCCGGCTGGCCCGACTGTGGCGAGATTGACATCTGGGAGACTATTGATGCCCAGGAGCGTTCATGGCATACAGTCCACAGCAACTGGACATACGATCTTGGAAATACCAATAATCCAAAATCAAGCTTCAATGTAGAGACTTCTCACGACCGCTACCACACTTATGGTCTCAAATGGGATGCTACATCACTCATATGGTATGTCGACGGTAAGGAGGTTGGCCGTTATACAAAGTCAACAAACCTGTCGCAACTGAACCAGGGCCAGTGGCCGTTCGACAAGCATTTCCACCTCATTCTTAACCAGAGCGTCGGTAATAATGCATGGGCTGCCGATGCCGACGTAAACCACACTTACGAGACCCGCTTCGACTGGGTGCGCGTATATCAGACACCGGGCATGGAGAATACCAACGGCACAGTGGGCGTGGTTGATGTGCGCGAGGATGCCGATGCCGCCGTGCAGATTGTTGACGGTGGAGTGGAGGTGAGCGTTGCGGTTCCCGGTGATGTGGCTGTGTACGATGTTGCAGGCCGCAAGGTGGCTCAGGCCTTTGTGAACGGAACACACTGCTTTGCATTGCCTTGTGGGGTGTATATGATAGAGGGTGCAAAGGTTGTTGTCAAGTGACGACTGCAAAGACTGTTTGATGAGGCTCTCCTTTTAAACGGCACGGCATTATAAGGTTTCACCTGGCATGGTATACAATGCCGGGTGAAACTGTTTTTATATCTTGCCTGCACTTTTTTTCGATAATTTAAATTTTAGTAACGAATAATGAGCTTTTTATGGTTGTATTTTCTGCCAAAAAGCACTATCTTTGCAAAAATTTTGATAAATGCGTCTAATAGGCGCCGAAATGTCGGTTAGGGAAAGAACCACAGGAATGAAGAGAATTATATATATACTTCTGTTGATAGTTGTGGCCTTGACATCTTGTAACAGTTATAACAAGGTGTTCAAGACCAATGACTATGACTATAGATATGAAACCGCAAAGGCATATTACCTTGAGGGCAAGTACACCCAGGCTGCCGAGTTGCTTGAGTCTATGGTGACGATGCTCAAGGGTGGTGACAAGGCCGAGGAGTCGATTATACTGCTTGCGCGATGCTACTATGAGTCAAAGGACTTTGAGACAGCCTCGCAATATTTCAAGCTCCACTACTCGAACTACCCACGCGGTGAGTATGCCGAGTATTCACGTTTCTATTCGGGCAAATCATTGTTCATGGATACTCCCGAACCCGAGCTCGACCAGTCTAATACCTACGCGGCAATAAACGAGTTGCAGCTCTTCATGGAGTATTACCCTCACAGCAGCCACAATGCCGAGGCGCAGGATATGATAATGAAGATGCACGATGTGCTTGTGAAGAAGATGTATCTCTCGGCAAAGCTCTATTACGATTTGGGCGACTTGGCCTACATCGGCAACAACTACCAGGCTTGCATCGTTACGGCGCAGAACGCATTGAAGGACTATCCATATACAACCCTTCGCGAGGATATCTCGGTGCTCATACTCAGGGCAAAGTACCAGATGGCTCACAAGAGTATTGAGGCAAAGAAGCTCGGGCGCTACCGCAACACAATCGACGAGTACTATGCTTTCAAGACCGAGTTCCCCGACAGCAAGTATATGAAAGAGGCCGACAAATATTATAAGGAGGCAATCAAGTTTGTAAAGACACAGGAATAATAATATAATAATTGAATATAAGATGGATTACAAGAAAACAAATGCTCCAACAAACACTGTCACACGCAACATGGCAGATTTTGTACACGAAACAGGTAACGTATATGAGTCGGTTGCAATCATCGGCAAGCGTTCAAACCAGATTGCTGCTGAGATGAAGGAGGAGTTGCTCAAGAAACTCAACGAGTTCTCTTCATCTACCGATAACCTCGAGGAGCAGTTCGAGAATCACGAGCAGATTGAGATTTCACGCTACTTTGAGAGACTTCCAAAGCCAACACTCATTGCGGCTCAGGAGTTCCTTGATGGTAAGGTATATTTCCGTGACCCAGCCAAGGAGGTAGAGAGCGAGGAGGCTTAATGCATAACAGCTTTTGATATGAAATTCCGTTTCTATCAGTTGATGTATGTGGCATCGCTTGTGCTCACAGTGCTTGCATTGCTTGCCCCCGTTGCCGGCTTTGTCGAGGCCGACGGTGCAGTGGCGCAGATGACAAACTTCAAGTACACAGCACCCGATGGCGAGGTCTCAAGGTCAGTGATAGCCCTTGGCATACTATTGGTCTTTACAGCCATTGTAAACCTTTTTGGCCTGCTGGTGTCGCTCTTCAGCAACTTTGAGTTGCAGAAGAGGGTCACAATCCTCACAATGCTGCTGTTTGCCGGCTATTACATCCTGTTCTTTGTATATACATTGATACTCTCGGGCGATTCATCAATGGCAATAGAGGTTCCAATGCTCTATCCATTCATGGCATTGACATTGAATCTGATAGCATTCCTCCTGTTGCGCCGTTGCGAGGCAAAGATCATTGCAAAGGCACTCGGTTTCCGTTTGAGGGACTGACAACATGAATCCACAATAACCAACAAATCCGCATCCCCAAAGGGTGCGGATTTGTTCTTTATACGGTTGTTGTCAAATAAATGTTTTGTTATTTGTTGAGTCGTCGTCTGCCTTTACGCTCTGGTTTATGGACGAGCAGACTTCTCCTTACAGTTGTGGTTAAAACTGAAAGGGGAAAGCGGGATGCTTGTGCTTCGTAGGGACACGGCATGCCGTGTCCGTGCAGTTCACGTTTTTCATCTCCCTCTGTGCGGAGGGAGTTCGACAATACCATGCGATATTTATTTCTCCTCAGCCTTCCGTCTACGAAACTCCTTTCCTTTTCAACCCCTCCGGTCTTCGACCACCTCCCCTAAAACAGTGGAGGGGTTTTGTTGGCCTCTATGGTTTGGTTTATAGGCGAGCAGACCTCGCCCATACGGTTGGAGTTTTCTTTACACTGTGAGAGATTCTTCACGTTCGTTCAGAATGACAGCATCGCGGTTTTTGCTCAAAAATTATCTCTTTTTGCAGTAGACGTAATGAACCGTGATTCGTAGGGACACGGCATGCCGTGTCCGTCCCTGTAGTCGGGCGGAGGGAGATTGTAAAACCGGAACAAATGGTCTGCACATAGAAATGGGCACAAGTTCAGGCTTGTGGCGATTTCTATGTGATATGCTTTCGCTGTACTCCTACATCAATTGATTTCCAACTCATCGACAAAGATGAACGCGGGGTAACCAACGGCGGGGTGCCAAGCGGGCATGTCGCGGTCCGAGAGTGCCATAATCTTTACATAACGTGCCTTTGTGGGTTCAAACTCTGCCTTGTGCTCATAGATTCTGTTCTCGTCCTCGGCAGTGAGGTCGGGGTACTCCTCGTCAAACACTGTTGTGTAGTTCTCGCCGTCGTTCGATACCGACACGGTGAGTTCCAGGAGGTCAAATACCCAGTCGCCCTTGTCAACGCTTGTGTTGAACGATACGCGTGAAATCTCTTCTTCCTGCTTCAGGTCAATCACGGCCTCAAGGTCGGTGAGGCAGAATCCCAACCAACGGCCTGTGCGGTAGTTAGGGGTGCCTTTGAGGCCATCAACGAGTGTGATGGCTCCCTTGAATGTGTACTTCTCGTGGATAGGCTGCAAAAGGGTGATGGGCTTTGCTGTTGCCTTGTTGAAGAAGAACTCCTCGGTGAGTGTTCTTGTTGTACCACGCTTGCCAATGCCCTTTGCCTTGAATGTGCAGGCACCTGTAATCTCAATGGGGGCAGTGTAGAGCGTTGACGCCTCTGTTGGCTCTGTGCCGTCGAGGGTGTAGTAGATTGGTGTGTCATCCACAACCTTCAATGTCACTGTTATTACGCCGCGCTCTGTGTCGGTGCCGAACTCCGGCTCAATGTCAAGGATGTGCTTTGCATAGTTGTAGCCCTGTACCTCATATAGCTTCAGGAGTGGCATCAGGCGCTGCTTGAAGTCATTGAAATCCTTCTTCTCGGGGTTGCACCACTGTACCTCGCAAAGCGCTGCCATACGTGGCAACTCCATGTACTCTACATGGCTGAATGTGGGGATATACTCGCTCCACAGGTTAGCCTGTACGCCAATGATATGCTTCTGCTCCTCGGGCGTGAGTGACTCGTGCATCGGTTCAAAGCTGTACACCTTCTCAACGGGAACATAACCGCCTATGGCCAAAGGTTCGTCATCGGTGTATGTTGTCTGGTAGTAGTCAAAATACATGAAGCTTGTAGGTGACATAATGCAGTCGTGTCCTTGCTTTGCCGCCTCAATGCCGCCCTCAATGCCGCGCCATGAGTGTACGGTGGCGTTTGGTGCAAGGCCGCCTTCGAGTATCTCATCCCAACCTATAATCTGGCGTCCCTTGCTGTTGAGGTGCTTCTCGGCATGGTTTATTACAAAGCTCTGCAAGTACATCTCGGCGCTGTGCTTGTCGTCGCCCTTTATGCCAAGAGCCTTTATGCGAGCCTGGCACTTGGGGCACTGCTCCCACTGTGTCTTGGGGCACTCGTCGCCACCAACATGGATGTATTCCGATGGGAACACCTCTACAACCTCGTCCAGGACATCCTCAATGAACTTCAGTGTGGCATCGTTGCCCGCGCAAAGCACGTTGTCCGATACTCCCCACATTTTCCAAACCTCGTATGGGCCACCTGTGCAACCATACTCGGGGTATGCGGCAAGTGCAGCCTGCATGTGGCCGGGGAGGTCAATCTCGGGAATTACTGTTATGTGGCGCTCGGCAGCGTATGCAACAATCTCGCGGCACTCCTCCTGTGTGTAGAAGAACGGACCGTAGTGCTGCCCGTCATACTCGCCGCTGTTGCGGCCAATGACAGTCTCATCACGCTGGGCAGCAACTGTAGTGAGCTTGGGGTATTTCTTTATCTCAATGCGCCAGCCCTGGTCGTCGGTCAGGTGCCAGTGGAAACGGTTCATGTTGTGCATTGCAAGCATGTCGATGAAACGCTTTATTGAGTCTGTGGTGAAGTAGTGGCGCGAAACGTCGAGGTGGGCACCACGGTAGGCAAAGCGTGGGTAGTCGTTGATTGTCACTGCCGGCAACTCAACCTTTGTGCATGCTGCGGTGGGCAATGACTTGCGCAGTGTCTGTATGCCATAGAATACTCCTGCAGCTGTTGGCGCTGCAATCTCAACATTCTCTTTTGTTACCGACATGCGATAACCCTCGCTCTGCTCGCAAGCATTGTCAATTACAAGGTTAATGGCTTTGTTTGCGATGGCTTCGCTCTCTGCAACCGCAAGCTCCAGGCCGGTGCTCTCCTTTATATACTGCGCAAGCAGCTGCGCATTGCGCTCCATTGCATCATCGCCATTGTACACAATTACGGTGCTCTTGTTGAGTTCAAAGCCTTCTGTCTCTGCCATGCATATTTCCTGGGGCAGTGGAATGACGTTGTAATCGGCTGTCGGTGTGCCTCCCTTGTTGCACGATATGAGGGCGCAGCAAACGGCCAGCAGTGATAAAAAAGTTCTTTTCATATGTATGGTCTTTTGTTTATGTTTTTACAAACTTATACATTTTTGTGAGAAATTTAAAGCAGATTCCTTTTAATTTCAGTATCTTCGCGCAAAATTTTTTAAAAAACATTTACTATGAAACGCGACAGACACATTTTTCAACTTATAGAAACAGAGTACCGCCGTCAGCTCAAGGGCATTGAACTCATTGCATCGGAGAATTTCGTGAGCAACGAGGTGATGCAGGCCATGGGCTCGGTGCTTACAAACAAATATGCCGAGGGTTATCCTGGCAAGCGCTACTATGGCGGTTGCGAGGTGGTAGACATTGTTGAGGAGATTGCACGCGAGCGCCTCAAGGAACTCTACGATGCCGAGTGGGTGAATGTTCAGCCACACAGCGGAGCGCAGGCCAATGCTGCAGTTTTCCTTGCCGTCCTCAACCCCGGTGACAAGTTCATGGGCTTGAATCTCGCCCATGGTGGTCACCTCTCACACGGTTCGGCAGTGAACACATCGGGCCTTATTTATACCCCTGTAGAGTACAACCTCAACCCCGAGACCGGCCGTGTAGACTATGACAAGATGGAGGAGACAGCATTGCGCGAGAAACCAAAGATGATTATCGGTGGCGGTTCGGCCTACTCACGCGAGTGGGACTACAAGCGCATGCGCGAGATTGCCGACAAGGTAGGCGCAATCCTTATGGTGGATATGGCGCACCCTGCAGGTCTCATTGCTGCCGGTTTGCTCGATAACCCTGTGAAATATGCCCACATCGTAACCTCAACAACCCACAAGACCCTGCGTGGCCCACGTGGCGGTGTAATCATCCTTGGCAAGGACTTCCCCAACCCATGGGGCAAGACAACTCCAAAGGGCGAGGTGAAGATGATGTCACAGTTGCTCGACTCGGCAGTGTTCCCCGGTATTCAGGGCGGTCCGTTGGAGCATGTCATCGCTGCCAAGGCTGTTGCATTCGGCGAGGCCCTGCAGCCCGAGTTCAGGGAGTACCAGGCACAGGTAAAGCTCAACGCCGCTGTGCTTGCACAGGAACTTATGGACCGTGGCTTCGGCATCGTTTCCGGTGGAACAGACAACCACTCTATGCTTGTTGACTTGCGTGGCAAGTACCCCGATTTGACAGGTAAGGTTGCCGAGAAGGCGCTTGTTGCAGCCGACATCACAGCCAACAAGAACATGGTACCATTCGACACCCGCAGCGCATTCCAGACATCGGGTATCCGTCTTGGTACACCCGCCATCACCACCCGCGGCGTCAAGGAGAACATGATGCCATTCATTGCCGAGATGATTGAGACCGTACTCAGCGCCCCCGAGGACGAGAAGGTAATCGCAGCAGTGCGCGCAAAGGTCAATGAGACAATGGAGGAGTTCCCGCTCTTTGCTTACTAAATACAGATTTCATTATGAATGGTTGCTCCACACAGAGCAACCATTCTTCTTTTAAGGCCTAAAACGCCCGAAAGGGCAAAAGAGGCGAAAAGGCTATTGTTAGGATTGACAGTAATTCCAAAACATTCTCCCATGTATGTTGTTCCATAATTGTACACAAATAAGAGAATGTTATGAGCAATATGAAGATTACTGTTTTTTCGGACCCTGTGTGCACATGGTGCTGGGGTAGTGTGCCTGTGTGGCGGGCGTTGGCCTATCATTATGGCAACCGTGTTGAACTGGACTACGTGATGGGCGGAATGATTGAGGATATAAAGACCTACAATAACCGCCGCCTTTCGATAGGCGGCGACATTGCCCTCTCTAACCGCAAAATCCATGACCACTGGCTCGATGCGTCGGCCGTGCATGGCATGCCTGTGTGCGAGCAGGGTTTTCATCTCTTCTCGCAGGAGCATCCGTCTACAATACCGCAGAACCTGGCCTTTCTTGCGGCGCGTGTATATGAAGCGCGTTACAGCAACGAGGTGAAGCCCGGTGCTGCGCGCCACTATCTGCGTCGCCTGCAAGAGGCTACGGCTGTGGATGCTGCCCTCACCGGCGATACCGATGTGCTTGTCGACATGTCGGCCGTGGTGGGCTTTGTCCCCGAGAAGTTCCGCACCATATATTGCGGCGATGTTGTAAAGACGCTTTATGACGAGGGTAGGGTTTTCTGCCGCAGTTACGAGGTCACCTCCTTCCCCTGCTATCTGGTTACCTACCGTGGCGAGGAGATGATGCTACGCGGCTATTCCTCCTTTGATGTTGTGCGCAACTGCATCGAGCAGCTGTCGTTCGGCAATATAAAACCAATTGACGACGGGCGCGGGGAGTTCACCGCCGCCAATGTGCTGCGTTTTATCGATGGCTACGGCAGTGCCTATCCTGTGGAGATTGCAACCGCCTTTGGTCTTGCAAGACACAACGGACACACCGCGCTGAATGTGGAGTCGTATGAGGGACTCCCCGACATGATAGACGCGCTTGTGAAGGCGGGGGAGGTGGCAACAGCCCCGCGTGGCAACGGTTTCATCTGTTACACTCTCCACGGCGGTCAACCCAAGGAGCATGTCCACGGACATTCGTATGCACTTGCCGAGGAGTGAGACGGAGAGTGCCTGACGGAATATGTGGGAGAGGAAAATGTTGCCTCTTCCGCATTTTTTTATAACTTTGCCGCAGAAAATCAATTACAGCCATGAGAAAACTTACATACATATTATTGCTGCTTGCTGTTGTTGCCTGTGGAACGCAAAAGAATGTGAAAGTGCGCATGCACACTACTGCCGGTATAGTGGATATGCTCCTTTATGACGACACACCAAAGCACAAGGAGAATTTCATCAAGCTGGTGAAGGAACAACAGTATGACTCGTTGCTTTTCCATCGCGTGATAAAGGATTTTATGATACAGGGTGGCGACCCCACATCAAAGAATGCCCCTGCCGGTGCCTTGCTTGGCGAGGGCGACCTTGGCTACACCGTTGAGCCCGAGTTCATGCCCGCGGTGCATTTCCACCGCCGTGGAGTGCTGGCTGCTGCGCGCGAGGGCGACGACGTGAACCCCGCAAAAGCATCATCGGCAAGCCAGTTCTACATTGTCTGGGGGCAGGTATATACAAAGGTACAGTTGGAAAAGTACAAGGAGTTCTACAAACGCCGTACAGGCCGTGAACTTGTGATAAGCCCCGAACAGGAGGTTGCATATACCACTGTGGGTGGCACTCCGCACCTCGATGGCGAGTACACCGTTTTTGGCGAGGTTGTCGGCGGTCTTGAGGTTGTTGAGGCTATTCAAAACATGCCCTGCGACGGCAATGACCGTCCATTGGAGGATGTGAGAATATTGAAGGTTGAAATAATAAAGTGATATGTTGAACATTGGTGACAAAGCCCCTGATCTCCTGGGTATTGATGAGCAGGGTAACGAACAGAGAGTGAGCAATTATGCAGGCCGCAAGCTTGTGGTCTATTTCTATCCCAAGGACAGCACACCCGGCTGCACAGCCGAGGCCTGCTCCCTGCGTGACGGTATGGACGACCTTGTAGCGGCGGGCTATGCCGTGGTGGGCATAAGCGCCGACAGCGCTGCATCGCACCTGCGTTTCAAGGAGAAGCAGCAACTCAATTTTCCGCTCGTTGCCGATGTGGACAAGAGCACAATAATGGCTTTTGGAGCTTTTGGCGAGAAGAAGATGGCAGGCAGGGTGTACATGGGCATCATACGCACCACCTTTGTCATTGACGGGGATGGCATTGTTGAGCGTGTAATAACCAAGGTCGACACAAAGAATGCCGCACGGCAGATACTTGACACAAAATAAATTACATAAATAACAGAAAATGTTTCCATTTCAATTTTTGAATGAGGTTGCCGCCGACACAACGGCGACCGTCAACTTTCACGACATGATGTCGGCTTTTTCGGGAATGAGCCCCGATGAAATCAAAGAGACAATAACCACTTTTGTGCTCTCTTTTACTATGAAACTCATAAAGGTGCTGTTCATTTGGTTTGTGGGCCGTTGGGTGCTCAAACACATAGTAAAGTTCCTTGTGCGCATAATGGAGAACCACATCGACAATGTCTCGGTGCGCACATTCCTCATAAGCCTTGTCGACGTTGTGATGATGATACTGCTCATACTGATGATTATTGGTGTGCTGGGCATTGATACATCGTCCTTCATTGCCATCTTTGCCTCGGCCGGTGTTGCCATAGGTATGGCATTGAGCGGAACATTGCAGAACTTTGCCGGCGGTGTCATGATTCTGCTTTTCCGCCCCTTCAAGGTGGGCGATTTCATTGAGGCGCAGGGCGTGTCGGGTACGGTGAAGCAGATTCAAATCTTCAACACCATTGTACACACCGGTGACAACAAGGTCATCCTCTTGCCCAATGGTCCTGTCTCTACAGGCATCATCAACAACTACTCGCGTGCTCCCAAGCGCCGTCTCGATATGATATTCTCAATAAGCTATGGCAACGGTTTCGAGGGGGCAAAGGCAGTGTTGCAGCGACTCATTGCCGAGGACTCGCGTGTGCTCAATGACCCTGCCGAGCCATTGATTGAGTTGGCCGAGCTTGGAGCAAGCTCCATTGACATCACTGTGCGCATGTGGTGCAACCAGGCCGATTATTGGGCGATAAAATACTCCCTCAACAAAAAGGTCTACGAGGTGTTCCCCAAAGAGGGACTGGAGTTCCCGTTCCAGACGTTTACAGTGAACGTGACCAAGGAGTGATTTCCTGTTTATTCAATAAGTCCAAAGCGCCCCATTCGCGGGGCGCTTTGTTTTTCTATTTCCATAGAATTGTTAAATATTCCCCTTGAGGAAAAATTTATTAATCTATAAAATAAGAAGCTGTTTAAATTTATATCGCCAAGTTTTTTATAGAGCAAAAATTGGATGTTTATTTATTTTTCAAGGGCACATAGCGGGCTATGTAACTGCGAAAAAGAAAGAAACAGACGTTTTTGAATATAAAAAACGGCGAAATGACAAACTGCTATAAGAAAATATTTTTTTAGAAATTTAAACAGCTTCTAAGTTAAAATGTATATTTTTTGTAACTTTGCACGCCGTTTGTAAAAACATGTTTCCCATGGCTTGCAAATTGGGCATTTTTGCTGTGAAAAACAAACATATACATCATAATGAAAGCAAAAAACATCATTGATTTTCATCCCAAGTTCATTGATGCGATGAAAAGTTACTCGCGTGAGAAGTTCTCGGCCGATGTTATGGCCGGTATTATTGTCGGCATCGTAGCCATTCCTCTTGCCATTGCCTTTGGTATTGCCAGTGGAGTAGGTCCTGCCGAGGGATTGATGACCGCAGTCATTGCCGGTGTAATCATTTCAATACTCGGTGGCTCGAAGGTGCAGATTGGTGGCCCCACAGGTGCATTCATTGTAATCATCTATGGCATCATACAGCAATATGGTATCGCCGGTCTTGCTCTGGCTACCGTTATGGCCGGTATAATCCTTGTCATAATGGGCTTGTGCCGCCTTGGAACGGTAATCAAGTTCATGCCCTATCCAATCATCATCGGTTTCACAGGCGGTATTGCAATCACCATCTTCTCTACACAGATTAACGACCTCTTTGGTCTTGGCATTGAGAGCGTGCCCGCGAACTTTGTCGACAAGTGGGTGTGCTATGCCCAGAACATTACAAAGATCGACTATTGGAGTGCCGGTATGGGTATCCTCAGCGTGGTGCTCATTGCCCTCACGCCAAAGTTCTCAAAGAAAATCCCCGGCTCGCTCCTTGCCATTGTGGTAATGACACTCATTGCATGGGTGTTGCGCGAGTATGCCGGTGTAACAAGCATTAAGACCATCGGCGACCTCTATGAGCTGCCCGAGGGTCTCCCGCCGTTCACCGTTCCTTCGCTCCCCCAGGGCAAGACACTCTTCGGTGCAATGCAGGAGCTCGCTCCCGTGGCATTTACAATTGCAATGCTGGGTGCAATAGAGTCACTGCTATCGGCCATGGTTGCCGATGGTGTGATTGGTGACCGCCACAACTCGAATACCGAGCTCATTGGCCAGGGTGTGGCAAACATCGTGGCACCTTTCTTCGGCGGTATCCCTGCCACTGGTGCAATTGCCCGCACAATGGCAAACATCAACAACGGCGGCCGCACTCCCGTTGCCGGTATCGTGCACACACTTGTACTGTTGCTTGTGCTCCTTTTCCTTGGTAGCCTTGTAAAGCTCATCCCAATGTGCTGCCTTGCCGGTGTGCTTGTGATGGTGTCGTACAACATGAGTGGCTGGAGAACAATCGTCTCAATGTGCAAGAGCTCAATGTCGGGTACAAGCGTGCTTTTTGTGACTTTGCTGCTCACCGTCTTCTTCGACCTTACATTGGCAATTGAGGTAGGTCTTGTAATGGCTATTGTGCTGTTCATGAGACGTGCTATGGGAAGTGCGCATATCTCTGTTATGCGTAACGAGATGGGCGTGCACAACGACGGTGAGAACGACGAGGTGCTCACCATCCCTGCCGGTGCCGAGGTGTTCGAGATTGAAGGTCCGTTCTTCTTCGGTATCGCAAACAAGTTCGACGAGCTCACCCGCAACACCGATGCCATGCCCATCCGCATCATCCGCATGCGTAAGGTTACCTTCATCGATGCTACCGGTCTGCATAACCTCGAAATCTTCATCCAGGCTTCGCACAAGGAGGGCAGGACAGTAATCCTCTCGGGTGTGCACGACAATGTAGAGAAGTCACTGCGCAAGGGCGGTATCGTAAATCTTGTAGGTGCCGAGAACATCTGCAGCAACATACACCTTGCCCTGCAGCGCGCTCAGGAACTGTCGGACAAAATCGAGGCCGGTAAATAAGGCCGCGCCCTTTTGCCCATGAGCAACAACCGACAGCCCAAGCCCTCACTCTGGGTCTACATTGCCGCACTCCTCATTGTGGTAGTGTGGGGTTGTACCTTTGTACAGACAAAGGTGCACATTAACGCAGGTCTGCGCCCCGATGAAATCTTTACCCTGCGCTTCATTATCGCCTATCTGCTCATAATCCCCTTCTCGTGGCAACGCCTGTTCCTTGCCGGCGTGAAGGACGAGCTCATAGCGCTCGCTCTTGGCCTCACCGGCGGCTCGCTCTACTTCATTGTGGAGAACTACGCGCTGGCCTATGGCTACTGCTCCAATGTCTCGCTCATAGTGTGCCTCACACCGTTGGTCACTGCGCTCATCGTGGGGTGGCGCTATCCCGCCGAGCGGCTTGGAAAAGCGGGCATGGCAGGCTCCCTTGTGGCATTGGGCGGCATGGCACTGGTTGTCTTCAACGGCAATTTCGTGCTCAAGCTCTCACCGCTTGGCGACGTGCTTGCGCTTGCGGCCTGTCTCTGTTGGGCGCTATACTCCCTGCTCATAAAGCATTTGGGCGCACGCTACGACAACATGCTTGTCACGCGCAAGGTCTTCGGCTATGGTCTGCTCACCATCATACCCCTGCTCCTTTGGCGCGGCATGGACTTTGGTATCGTTGTCAACGGTGGTGTGGCAGTGTGGGGTAATATCCTTTTCCTTGGCGTTGTGGCATCAATGCTCTGCTTCTTGGGCTGGAACTGGTGCCTTGCCCGCCTTGGCACGGTGCGTGCAACCAATTTCCTCTATCTCAATCCTGTGATAGCCATTGTCTCCTCGGCACTCGTCCTTGGCGAGCGCGTCACATGGATAGCCCTGCTCGGCGCCGGGCTCATTCTTGCCGGGCTGGTATATGTCGACAGGAACAGGCAACAGTAACCCACCTTTATGTCCCGGCTAGTGCATGTTGCGCTGCCGAACATTATTTGTTGGAGTTTTGTTGATTCGTGATGGAAAAAACACTAAATTCGCGTCACTTAATAAAAACAGCATCTTAAAAAACAATATGGAAAGTTTGGATGGCAGGCTTGTCATTGGTGTCTCTTCGCGAGCACTCTTTGACCTTGAAGTCGAGAATGAAATATTTGAAAAGTACGGTGTCACACGTTACCGCCAGTATCAGGAGGAACATGAGGACGAACCGCTTGAGCGCGGAACGGCCTTCTACCTTGTGAAGAGCCTTCTTGAACTCAACAAACAGGCCAACCGCCCCATTGTGGAGGTGGTGGTTATGTCGCGCAACAGCCCCGAGACAGGTATGCGCATGCTCAAGTCGCTCGACAAGTACGGTCTCGACATCACCCGCGTGGCGCTTTCGGGCGGCGAGTCATTGTCAAAATACCTCAAAGCCTTTTCAATCGACCTTTTCCTCTCGAAGGACGAGGGCGATGTACAGCGCGTGATGGATTCGGGCATCTGTGCCTCGGCGCTTATCTATGCTCCTCCCACCGATTTCAACCCCGAAGAGAGCCGCGTTAAGATAGCCTTTGATGCCGATGCCGTTATCTTCTCCGACGAGTCCGAGTGCCGCTTCAAGCGCGAGGGCTTCGATGCATTCTACAAATACGAGAAGGAGAATGCCGACATACCTTTGAAGGAGGGCCCTTTTGCCAATCTGCTCAAGAAACTGTCACAGATACAGGAGTGCCTGCCCACATCAATCGAGCTCTCTCCATTGCGTCTTGCCATTGTCACCTCGCGTAGTCTGCCGTCGCATTTCCGTGTCATAAAGACCTTGCGCAAGTGGGGTGTTTATGTCGATGAGGCCTACTTCCTTGGCGGTCTCCGCAAGGACGAACTGCTCAAGGCTTTCGGTGCACACATCTTCTTCGACGACCAGGATACCCACCTCTCGTCATCGAGTAAATACGTACCCTCGGGCAAGGTGCCATACTATTCCGACTCGCAGATAAACGAGGTCGTCCGTGCACGCGAGGAGCAGAAAAAGGCTGCGCAGGCCGAGTGATTGTTCCCATTCTATTGCTTCACCGGCAAACAAAAGGGGATTATAAATGTTTAATTGGTGGTTGACACGTGTGTGTCGGCCACCAATTTTTTATAATAAGCTGTTTATCTATTTTTCAAGGGCGCAAAGTGCCGGTTAAGCGAGTACAAAGGAAATTCATTTACTTTGCCGAGCGCAAGGCACTTGGACGTAGTCACAGCGGGCTATGTAACTGCGAAAAAGAGAGAAACGGACGTTTTTGAATATAAAAAACGACGAAATGGCCAGCTCCTATAATAAAATAACGTGAGTTCGATATAAGCTAAATCAAATCGTGAACCTGTCATCCCGACAGAGCGTAGCGACGAGGGATCTCTGAATCCGCGAATAATGAGATTTTTTCGGCCAAGCCCTCAACAGCACGTCTCACACAAGGTTCGGAATGACAAAATACGCTAAATTTTAGTATAAATTCTTATATCGAACTCACGTTAAAATATTTTTTAAAATTTAAACAGCTTCTAAACACTTTCTGTAAAATGAAAACAAGAACATTCCTTTCGGTTCTAAAATTTGTCGTAGCATCACTGCTTGTGGGGTATGTATCCTCGCTCCTGCAACGTGAGTCGCTGCTTACGTGGTATCCCACACTCAACAAGTCGGCATTGACACCTCCGGGCAATGTCTTTGCGGTGGTGTGGGGTGTGCTCTACATCCTCATGGGCATTTCGGCCGGTCTGCTGTGGGGGCGGCGCACATCGGCCTCGTGGGTGCTTGTGCACATTTTCGTGCTCCAGCTCTTCCTCAATATACTTTGGAGCTTCTGCTTCTTCTATATGCAGTTGCCGTTGCTGGCTCTTGTGGTGTTGATAGCGCTGTTCCTCACCGTTGCTGCCTACACCGTGGGATGTTACGGCCAGAACCGCCTGGCGGCATTCCTTAATGTTCCCTATCTGCTTTGGCTGCTCTTTGCCGCCTATCTCAATGGTTATGTGGTGGTGTTCAATTAAGGTGAGTTCGATATAAGAATTTATACTAAAATTTAGCGTGTTTTGTCATCTCGAACGTACGTGAGAGATCTCTTATTTTACGATATTTTTGAGATCCCTCGTCGCTACGCTCTGTCGGGATGACA
>JAZRGF010000257.1:0-5954 GCA_045644005.1 Bacteroidaceae bacterium
ATATCAGCCGCAAGATTACAGACCTGAGCTTCTTTGAGTTCGGTAACTGCTACCGCTTCGATGCCGACAAGCGCGTCGAGGATAAGATTCTTAGTCCTTACAGCGAGAGCTATCATCTTGCTCTTTGGATGACAGGCAACAACATCTCATCTTCATGGATTGAGGCAGGCCGTCCACTTTCAGTGTATGACCTCAAGGCTGTTGTAGAGCACATCTTCGACCGTCTTGGCTTCAAGCCTGCAATGCGTCTTGTGTCTACATTCGACAACGATATCTTCACTGCTGCCATCGAGTTCAAGGCTCAGAGCAACAAGAAGACAGTTGCACAGCTTGGTATCCTGCGCAAGAAGGTGGCAAAGCGTTTCGACATTGAGAGCGAGGTGTTCTACGCCGACATCAACTGGAGCGAGCTGATGAAGGCTGTGAAGAATGCCAAAATCGGTTATGCCGAGATAAGCAAGTATCCTGCCGTTAAGCGTGACCTTGCATTGCTCCTTGACAAGAGTGTTACATTCGCGCAGATTGAGCAGGTGGCACGTGAGACCGAGAAGAAACTGTTGAAAGCCGTTACATTGTTCGACGTTTATGAGGGCAAGAACCTTGAGGAGGGCAAGAAGAGCTACGCTGTCAGCTTTGTACTCCAGGACGACAACCAGACTCTCAACGACAAGGTGATTGACAAGACAATGGCTCGCCTGATGGAGAACTTCGAGAAACGCCTCGGCGCAGTACAGAGATAAGAAAGACAATATAATATCCATCACCGTAAGTGTCATTTCGAGCGTAGCGAGAAATCTCATAACAACAAACATGGAGAGATCCCTCGTCGCTTCGCTCTGTCGGGATGACATATGTGTGGTTGGTTATATTAAATGATAAATAAATTACAAATTAAATAAATAACTATGGGTAGAGCATTTGAATACCGTAAAGCAGCGAAATTGAAAAGATGGGGTAATATGGCACGCGTATTTACCCGCGTAGGAAAACAGATTGCCATTGCCGTTAAGGCAGGTGGTCCCGACCCCGATACTAACTCACACTTGCGCGCTATCATTGCCAATGCAAAGCGCGAGAACATGCCAAAGGACAACATTGAGCGTGCTATCAAGAACGCGATGGGTAAGGACCAGAAGGACTACAAGGAGGTACCATACGAGGGCTACGGTCCTTTCGGTATCGCAATCTTTGTAGATGCTGCAACTGACAACACCACACGTACCGTTGCCAATGTACGCGCAGTCTTCAACAAGTTCGGTGGTACACTTGGTACACAGGGTAGCCTTGATTTCATGTTTACACAGAAGAGCGTCTTCACATTCACAAAGAAGGATGGTCTTGACATGGACGAGCTGATTCTCGACCTTATTGACTATGGTGTAGAAGAGGAGTATGACGAGGAGGAGAACGAAATCACTATCTACGGTGATCCAAAGTCTTTCGGTGCAATTCAGAAAGCGCTCGAGGAGAAGGGCTTTGAGATTACAGGTAGTGAGTTCACACGCATCCCCAACGACCTGAAGGATGTTACCGAGGAGCAGCGTGCTACAATTGACAAGATTGTTGAGCGTCTTGAGGAGGATGACGACGTTCAGAACGTTTATACAAACATGAAGCCATTAGAAGAGTAAAAAACTCTCTTGGTGTTATTATATATAAGGTTGCGTGCACGCACGCGCCCTTATATTTTTGCTTTATTTAATAAGGCAATTTCTACTGAGCCAAATTTATTGCTTTTTCTATAATTCTGCTAAAAATAATGTCAAAAACATTTGTCTATATGTAAAGTTTAGTTTACATTTGCAGTGTATTCGAATACCAGAAGATTTGTTTAACATTAAATGTAACATTATGAAGACAATGCTTTTCCCGCACGGCTTTCAAAAGTGGGGCTGGTGTATTTTTGCAGTAGGTGTGATATCCGGTATTTATGCTCTGATGACGGATTATGGCACAGGTCCTCTTGTGAACAATATTGCCATTATCGGCACGGTGTCCGGCGCAATACTCGCTACCTGTTCAAAGGAGAAAGTCGAAGACGAAATGGTTCGTCAGGTACGTTTGAACTCTTTGCTTGTGGCACTTTATGTCAATTATGCAGTGTTGATTGTTTGCTCCTTGTTTATATATGACTTGGATTTTCTGTCGGTGATGATGTATAATATGTTCACAATGCTGCTTATCTTTATGGTTGTTTTCCGCTACCGTATGTGGCGCTTGAATAAGGAGGCTAAGGATGAAGAACAGGATTAGGGTTGCGCGTGCCGAGGTGCGCATGACGCAGCAGCAGTTGGCCGAGGCCATAGGCGTCAGCCGTCAGACAATAAATGCCATTGAGAGCGGCAAGTTCGTGCCGTCGACGGTGCTGGCGTTGAAAATGGCACAGATTTTTGAGAAGCCGGTTGAGGAAATCTTTATGTTGGATGATGAAGATTAGTAAAAGGTGAGAACGCTGGACCATCATTCTGCGTTCTCACTTATTTATATGCGTTGTTCTTGAAAATAAATATGTATCATTGGGGCGGGATTTATGCTTTTTACTATTTTTGTCATTATTATAATTGAGTATTATGAGTAATTGTGGTTATTGTTCGGTTATCGTTAAGGAGAAAGATTCTGTTAACGAGCTGCTGGAGATTCTTGACAAGAATTTTGATGCGTCGAGAGGAGAGTCTTTTCTTGCACTTAAATTTTATGATGAAAAGCATGATTGGCATTATACAGCACTCAGTGCAGTTAAAATAGAAAATACCGTCGAGTACATACGGTTCGAGACGGAGTACAGGCGCTTTGATGCTATATGTACGTATCTCAAATTCAAAGGTGTGGATTTTGTCTATGAATTTACGGATGAAAGACATGGTATGGGTGGCCTTACAAACGATATGACAGGAGAGTTCTTTAAGACCTGTCTATGTGTTGTGTTCGATGATATGGATGATGAAGTAACCGTTGATATACCAATTGATGCTACTGATGAATATATTGAATCGAAAATAAAGGAAATAGAAAAGCTGTATAATAAAGAAGCAATTCATAGTTACACTGTCCGGTATTGCCCTGATGATTATTTCGAGTTGGACGAAAATGACCGCAAGAGTTGCAAGGAAAGCATTGAAGCAATACTGAGTGGTAAAGTGGAAAAAGCTGTAGAAAATGTGGCGGTAAAAGAAGAGACGGAAGACGGTGCAACGGTCATTGATGAACCTCCGTTTTAATGATTGCTGCTCAATGATGTCATATAATCAAGATGTCGCGTGCAATTGCATGCGACATCTTGATTTGTTATCTTGTAAACCCGGGTGGCCTTGTTTGTCCGCCTTGTCCGCCGAATCCCGGCGGGCGGCTGTTGCCTCCACCAAAGCCGGGAGGCCGTGAACCGCCGAATCCAGGAGGTGAAACAGTTGGCGGACGTGGAACAGGACGTGGTGGCGGCGGTGGCATTGGACGCACCACGGGGCGGTAGTGCAGTGGCGCATACCACAGCCAGACGGGTGGGGTGTCATTTGTCAGTCAGTAGTAACCGCTTGTTCCCTCAATTATTCCCGCATTGCCATAAGGGTATATGTATCCGCTCATTGTCATGCTGCTGTTGTTGTAGTTGGGGTTTACGGTTGCTGTTGCCTGGTTGCTGCCGGCCGACAGTATGACGTTCACGGTTGCCGAAATTTCGCTTCCATATATGCCAAAGTTGTAGTGGATGTTGCCATAACGGTCAACTGTCATCTCCTCGTTGGCAATGCGGCCTGTGAGTGTGACTCCGCCAAGCCCGTTGGGCGAGTAGATGTTGCTGTTGTCCAGTGCTGTCTGCACCGTTGCCGTTCCGTTGTTGACCGAGACGAAGTTCGTGCTCTCGGTGACAAAGTTGCTCACTCCGTTGTTGAAGGTGACATTTGATGCTTCCAAGGCCCATGAGCCGCCCTTCAGTGCTGCAATGGCCTGCAGGTACTGCACCGAGTCGTTGTGAATCTCAATTCTCTCCTCGGCAGCGCGCTTGCGCAGACGCTCGGCGCGCCATGCCGCCTCTTTTTCCTTTCGGGTCATCTTCTTCTCCTGTGCCGTTGCTCCGGAGCATAATGCTGTAAGCAGCAACAACAGGATAATAAGGTATTGCCCGATGAATGACGGTACATATTCGTTGCCCCTTACAGGCGGGGCCTCTTTTCTTGCTGTAGCTAGGGTTGACTTTTTCATAACGTTCTCTTGTTTAAGGTTCTTACTTAAAACAAATGAGCGGGCATAATGTACGCTGCCGGCTGCCGTTACAGGCCAATTTTAACCCTATTTTGCGTGCGTTTTGCTCTTTTTGAATTTATTTCCTTGTTTTTTTATGTCAATAATGTTTGTTTTGCGTAAAAATTCATATCTTTACAAATAAATAAAAACAATGTAGTATTTGATTCTGCTTTTGCTGTCATACTG
Organism: Bacteroidaceae bacterium; assembly: GCA_045644005.1. Taxonomy (GTDB): domain Bacteria; phylum Bacteroidota; class Bacteroidia; order Bacteroidales; family Bacteroidaceae; genus HGM04593. The sequence goes on from JAZRGF010000257.1 coordinate 4,423, forward strand.
AGCTAAGCGAAGTATCTTTGTTTACATCTTCTTAAGATTCTTCACTGTGTTCAGAATGACACATGCACGAAAGGCTTCTTTTTGGCAGGTTCAATGCTTATGTTGTTGTAAATTAGTTGTTGAGTGAGAAAAAGTTTTGTCATATACATCCTTTTTGCATTTGTGCTTGTTGCCTGTGGCAGCAAAAATGGTGCTCTGCAGGGTAACGGGTGGACTTTTTCACCGCCTGCCGGTGTAGCTCTCGATACCGTTTCAATGGATGATATGGAGATGAAGAATCCCTTTATCCATTATGACCGCGAGGACGATTGCTATTATATGGTTGGCGATGGCGGTTACATGTGGGTTAGTGGCGACCTGCATAGTTGGGTTGGCCCATATGATGTTCTTGACCAGGATACGGCATCATGGATTGGTGCAGAGCCTGTGATTACATCGCCCGAGATTCATGCGTTCGCCGGCAAGTACTATTATATGGCGACATTTGAGCGCCCCGATGTTATGGCATGTGGTGCCGATGGCCGTCCTTTTGCACGCCGTTCGTGCGTGGCGCTGGTGGCCGATGAGATACGTGGACCTTACAGGACCATTGGCAGCCGTAGCAGCCTGCTTGTAGAGAGCGAAATGGCTGCGCATCCCACATTTGGCATTGACCCTTTGGGCGTTTCGTACATGATATATACCCACCAGGGCGAGCAGAACGGTGACGGCACGGTGCAGATTGTCCGCTTTTCGAAAGACTTGGGACGCCGCGTGGGCGAGGCTTACATAATGTTCACGGCTGCAGAGAATCTGTGGTCGGGTAGTGTGGTGGACGGTGAAAGACATTTCTCGCCGGTGATGGAGGCTCCGTTCCTGTTTATTACAGATGAGAAGGAGATGGGAATATTGTTTACATCATATATCGGTGGTGAGAAGGCGATTGGTGTAGCTTATACACAGACAGGTGAATATGGCTACAATGGCCCATGGGTGATTGAACCGCAGCCGTTGCTTATGGGAGGTGTGGGCGGTGCCTCAATCTTCACCGATTACGATGGCACAAAGGTTCTTGTGGTTAACAAGGACACCGTGGTTGATGGCATTGCAAAGAGCATGCCTCAGCTGTTTAAACTTGACATGCAGTTTGATAAACTAAAAATTGAAGGACACTATAAATTTTAAGAATTATGCGTTTAATTATTCAGCCAAACTACCAGCAGATTTCTTGCTGGGCTGCATCTTATGTAGCAAAGAAGATCAATGATTTTAATCCTACACCCGAGAAACCTTTCGTTCTTGGTTTGCCTACAGGTGGTACTCCTCTTGGTACTTACAAGGAGTTGATTAACCTCTACAACAAGGGTGTTGTAAGCTTCCAGAATGTCGTTACATTCAACATGGACGAGTATGTTGGTTTGCCCGAGGAGCACCCCGAGAGCTACCACTCATTCATGTGGAACAACTTCTTCAGCCACGTTGACGTAAAGAAGGAGAACGTGAACATCCTCAACGGTAACGCGGAGGATTTGGTTGCAGAGTGCGCACGCTAC
>JAZRGF010000258.1:0-18576 GCA_045644005.1 Bacteroidaceae bacterium
GCCGGCAAGAGTGCAGCAAAAGAGCTCGACACGCTCTTTACAAACTGGAACAGTTTTAAGGAACGTCTGCAGACAATAACAAATGAAATGGATGTGAGCAAGACCGACAAGGCCGGTCATCTGTTGCGTGTGCAGGATATCAAGAAGGAACTGAAAGAGGAAATAGCAAAGATAGAGGCTGTTGAGGAGAGCATGAAGAGAGAGAAAGAACTGCTACAGACACTCCTTGGTGAATGGAAAACATCTGATGAAATGCAACAGCACTACATCAATGCAATAGCCAATGCAAACAAGCTATTTGCCGATGCCACACAGCACAAAGCCGATGTTGAGAGTGTACGTGGCAGGTTGAACGGCCAGATATCGGCCAAGGCACAACAAGTGGCCGATGCAGCAGCCAAGATGGAGACACTACTTGGCAGGGTAAACAGTTTCCTTGCGCTCCGTGACGACAACATGGAGATGGACACACTCGATACTCTGCTCCAGATTGACCACTCTACCATTGCTGCCATGCGTGGCAAAATCAACCGTCTTGTGCAGGCATTGACCGAGGCCGAGACAAAGAAGCGCGAGCGTGAACAGAGGCTCGCCGATCACAACAATGCCACAATAAAACCGGACAGCGAGGAAACTGCAGACAACATAAAAGAGATGTTGCTGCAGCTTGATAAGGAAATTGACAAGGATGGCAACCGGATCACTCAGATAAAAGCCCAACTGCTGGAAGACGAAAAGAAGCGTGAAGAATTCAAAAAAATAAGTGCCGAGTACAACTGTAAAATGGAACAGAAGGCTCATTGGGACGCTCTTGACAAGGTCTTCGGCTCAGCTACCGGCGACAAGCTCACCAAATATGCCCAGGAGTACACGCTCGACATTCTGTTGGGTGTTGCCAACGAGCATTTGGCCGACATGACCAAGCGATACCGCCTTGCAAGGGTCTCGGACATAGGTATGGACATAAAGGTTATAGACCTTGACATGATGTCCGAGAGCCGTTCGGCAAACAGCCTTTCCGGTGGCGAAACATTCATTGTATCGCTTGCTCTTTCACTGGCTTTGTCATCACTCTCATCGAACCGCATGAAGATAGAGTCGCTGTTCATTGACGAAGGATTCGGTACTCTTGATCCCGAAATATTGCAGACAGCATTGATGATGCTTGATAAACTGCAGAGCAAAGGCCGCAAGATAGGTGTGATATCGCACTTGAGCGAGATGCTCGAGCAGATTCCCGTAAAGGTCAACGTCGTAAAGCTTTCACCGGGCAAGAGCAAAGTAGAAATAACAGGAAATACACAACAGTAGTATGAACGGAAATCTTAAAATATACAGGGCTTCGGCCGGTTCGGGCAAGACATTCACTCTTGCCCTTGAGTATATAAAGCTACTCATTGCCGACCCAAAGTCATATCGCAGCATCCTGGCCGTAACCTTTACCAACAAAGCCACGGCCGAAATGAAGGAGCGCATATTAGGCAAACTTTACGGCGTTGCCAACGGTCTGGAGAGTGCGGCCGACTACACGGCAAAGATAAAAGAGCAACTCCCGGGCTACAGCGATGAGAAGATAAGGCAGAGAGCGGGTGAAGCCATAGAGAACATCCTGCATGACTATGGACACTTTCGCATACAGACAATCGATGCATTCTTCCAATCGATCCTGCGTGGCTTGGCAAAGGAGTTGGATCTCAATGGCGACATGGAGATTTCATTAGACGGCGAGGAACTGCTCAACAATGCCGTCGATGCATACATAAAGAAACTCGAACCCGGAACACCGCAGATTGCTCAAGTCGTGCGTTACATCGAGGACAAGATGAAAACCGGCAAGAAGTGGAAGATTGACAAGGAGATAAAAGAGTTTGCCAAAAACATCCTCAACGAGGAGTACCAGCAACGTGGCGAGAACCTGCGCGAGGAGATTGAGCGCGATAACGGAGAATTGCTGAACAACTTCTACAACGACGTCAAAGCCCATCGCGAGAAACTCGACACCGACGCCAAGAATGTCGCTAAGCGCTTCTTCTCATATGCCCATGGCTACACCCCAGCGAATTTCAAGCGTGGTCTTGCTGTCGGCAGCATATGGAATGTCTTCACAAAGATGCAGAACGAAGGTGTTGTAAAGATTACCCCAGCCATTGCCGCGCTGATGAATAACCCTTCTGATATATCATCCTCGTGTCCATATGTAAGCGAGATTGCATCCCTCATTGGCGAGAGCAAGGACCTCTGCGAGGAGAAGACAAACTGCGACCTCTCGCTCAGGCACTACCACCAGCTTGCCATGCTCAACAACATTGCATCGACCCTGAAGGATGAGAATGCACGCGAGAACCGCTTCATGCTTGCCGAGACAACCCATCTGCTGAGCACAATGATTGGAAAGAGCGCCACCTTTATCTTTGAGAAGATTGGCACAGAGATTGACCACATTTTTATTGACGAGTTCCAGGATACATCGAAACTGCAGTGGGTATGTTTCAAGGTGCTGCTCGAGGAGGTGCTTGCCCGCGGCAAGTTCAACCTCATTGTAGGCGATGTAAAGCAGTCGATATACCGATGGCGAAACAGCGACTGGAATATCATGAACAACATTGGAGACTCTTTCCGCGATGACCAGATAACATTCGCAAACCAGGATGTCACCATTGACGGCTTCACATACAAATCGACCAACTACCGCAGTGACAGGCGCATAATAGCGTTCAACAATGCCCTTTTCCGCGAGTCTATAAAATGCATTGAAACAACATACAAGGATTTGCTTGGCGACAGTGGGATAAAGAGCATAAAGGCTGCATATGCGGATGTGGATCAGTCTGTTCCCCAGCCCCAACCCGGCAAGAAACAGAAGCCATGGCAGGGATATGCCGAGGTGCGTCTGCTGCACAACAGCGAATCCGGTGAGAAGGAGAAGTACGACGACCTGGTAATTAAACAGTTGATGGAGACGCTGCGCCGCTTGCTCAAAGTGGAGAAGATTGCCCCACGTGACATTACCATATTGTTGCGCACAAAGGAGAAGAAGATTGGCCTTGTGGTCGACGCGTTCAACAAGGAGTTCCCCGACCTTAAGATTGTGTCGGACGAGGCATACAAGCTCTCGTCATCGCTCTATGTAAGACTTGTAATTGCGGCATTGCGCTACATTGCAACACCCGAGGACAAGGTGAACATCGTAAATCTCGTCAAGCTATATAACAAGGTCACATCAAAAGGCCGTGAGGGCAATGTGGGTGATGACGTCACCACCCTGCTCCCCCCAAAGCTGCTTGGCGAGCTCGAGCGCTTGAAGGGATTGCCCGTTTACGAACTCATCGAGCAGCTCTTTGCCATGCTCGATGTAGGCAACTCAAGCGAAGAGGAGGCCTATGTCTTTGCATTCCTTGACCACGCATCGCAATACATCAATAACCGCCATGCCGACCTCAACAAATTCCTCACCGCTTGGGACGAAAGCATAAAGGACAAATGCGTGCCTGCCGAAAGCATCAACAGCGTGCGCGTGATGACCGTGCACAAGTCCAAGGGATTGGAATTCCACACGGTTATTCTCCCCTTCTGCGACTGGACATTCACCGGCGACGCACGCAACCTCATATGGTGCGTGCCGGGCAAGGCTCCTTTCAACAACATCAGCCTGCTGCCGGTGAACAGCACAAAGGAGATGGCCGAGTCAATGTACAGGGAAGATTATTTCAAGGAATATCTGTACCAGATTGTTGACAACCTGAACATCCTTTATGTAGCCACAACACGCGCAAAGAGCAACCTCATAATGTTCAGCGACAACACGGAAGAGAAAAACGACAAGAAAGACGATAATGCACCAAGAAAGAGACAGATATCGGACCTTATAAACCTTGTGATTCCCCAACTGCCGTTAGACGGTGCCGCATATGACGATAATGAGAAGGTACTGCGTTACGGCACCATCGTTCCAAGCAAGGGCGAAGAGGAAAAGAAGGAGGATAAAAAAGAGAATGAGAAGAAGGAGACAAACCCCTTTGAGGAAAAACCACGCGCAGTGAATCTCAAGTTCAGCTACCACGACAGCCGCGTAGAGTTCCGCCAGTCGAATGAACTTGAGCGTTTCCTCTCTACCGACACGAAGGAGCTGCAGCAGCAACAGTATATCGAGGACGGCAATCTCATGCACCTTGTACTCTCCCAGGTCGAGAAGAAAGAGGACCTGGAGTATGCACTGAACAAGGTGCTTGTGCTCACCGGGCTTATTACAGAAGGTGTACGATACGAAAAGATAAAGAAACTTCTGGAAAAGGCACTCGACAATCCCCTGGCCGCCACATGGTTCAATGGCAGCTACAAGCTGTTCAACGAGCGCTCAATTCTTGTCCCCGATAGCGAGGAGAACAGCCGTCGCCCCGACCGTGTGATGATTAAAGGAGACACAGCCGTTGTTGTGGACTACAAGTTTGCAAGCAAAAAGGAGAAACACAGCACACAGGTTAAGCTCTACATGAAACTGCTGAGAAAAATAGGCTACCGTAACGTGACAGGCTACCTGTGGTATGTCTACCCTAACAGAATTGAAGAGGTTTAGCCACTCCCTGCTTTTTTCATCTATTTTTTATTATTCAAGAACAGAATATTTATTGATATATGACACCATTTCTAAAGCTTGTTGCCGCCGATGTATACAAGAGGTTCAACGGTCATCTTGAGGATGTAGCCGTCGTGTTCCCCAACAAACGCGCCGGGCTGTTCTTCAACAGCTATCTGCTCGAGTGCAACAACAACACTCCATTATGGAGCCCCAAATACCTCACCATTGCCGACCTGTTCCAACATAACAGCCAGTATGCCATTGGTGACCCCATCCTGCTTGTGAGCAAGCTCTACAAGGAGTATATAAAATCCATCTACAAAGGAGAGGCGGCTGCCGACAGCGAGACAGAGTCGCTCGACAGTTTCTATTACTGGGGCGAAATGCTCATAAAGGACTTTGACGACGTCGACAAGCATCTTGCCAATGCCCAACAGCTTTTTGCCAACATAAAGGAGCTGCGTGAGATTGGCACGGCAAAAGACATACTGGAGCCCAACCAGGCCGAGTCGATAGCCCGCTTCTTCACCAACTTCAAGGCCGGCGGCAAGATTGAGGGCAAATTCCAGAGCATCTGGGAGCGCCTCTACACCATATATACCACATTCAAGCAGTCACTTAGAGAGAGCGGCATAGCCTATGAGGGCATGCTCTTCCGCGATGTCATTGAGAGCGGCAAGGAGATTGTGCTCAATTACAACAACTACGTGTTTGTTGGCTTCAGTGCCCTCAACGAGGTTGAAAGCCGAATGTTTGACTATGTGCAGAAACAGGGCAAGGCGCTCTTCTATTGGGACTATGACAACTATTACACACAGGGCGAAGCACAGGAGGCAGGATACTTCATGCGCAAGAACCTCAAACGCTTCCCCGGTGTATTTGGCAAGGAATTGTTCAACAATCTGAGAACCGAGAAAGAGATTACCGTTGTGGAGACTGTCAATGACAGCACCGCAGTACGTTACATTCCCGAGTGGCTCGACAAAAACCTCACCGGAGAGGAGATTGACACAGCCATCGTACTATGTGACGAGACAATGCTTGAGCCCACGCTCCACGCCATACCCAATGAGGCCAACGGCCACACGATAAAGCAGATGAACGTGACAATGGGATTCCCACTCACACACACACCCATATTCGGGCTTGTAAAACTGCTTGTAGACCTGCAAACACGCGGATGGAGCGAAAAACAGCAGAGCTTCACAATGTCCTTTGTGTGCGACGTGCTCAAGCACCCTTACGTCATACAAGGCAGCGACAAGAGCAGGGATTTGCGCAACACACTGCTCTACAAGAAGATATTCTTCCCCGGCGACGAGGTGTTGCACCTTGACGCTTTCCTCAAAGAACTCTTCACCCGCCGCACCGACAACAAGGAGTGGCTCAAGGGGTTGAGCCGTCTCATATTCGGCATTGCTCAAACTCTTAAACAGAATAATAAGAAGACACTCTATGACAGCCTGTTCATTGAGGCCATACTCAAAGTATACACCCAATGCCAGCGCCTGCAGCAGCTTGTAGGCAGCGGCGAGCTTGTAGTGCAGCAAGCCACAATTGGCAAACTGCTCATCAGGATGCTCTCGTCGCAGCGCCTGCCGTTCCATGGCGAGCCTGTTGTGGGACTGCAGATAATGGGATTATTGGAGACACGTAACCTCGACTTCAAGAACATAATACTGCTTGGAGTCAACGAGGGCAACCTGCCAAAGAACAGTGGCGAGAATTCTTATATCCCTTACAATCTGCGCAAGGCATTCGGGCTCACGCTCAGCGAGCACCGCGACTCCATATACTCTTACTATTTCTATCGCCTGCTGCAACGCGCCGAGCGTGTCACCCTTGTTTACAACAGCTCGCCCGACAGCAAGACATGTGGCGAGTGTTCGCGCTACATCCTGCAGCTGCTTGGCAGCAAGCTCTATGACATTAAGCGCCTCACGCTCACCTCGCAGCAAAGCACCGCGGTCATTGAGGTAAAGGAGCAGCCCAAGAGCAAGGAGATTGTCGACGCACTGCGCCACAGGTTCGACACATCGTTCAACAGCGATGCAGTCACAATGACCCCATCGGCAATCAACAAATACATCGATTGCGGTTTGAAGTTCTTCTACTACTATGTGATGAACATAAAACCTCTGCTCGAGGCCGACGAAGATTTCAAGGACAATGATTTTGGAACGGTATTCCACAAGGCTGCCGAAAACCTCTATGAAAGGATTGTCACCAACAGCAACACCACAACAATCACAGCCGCGGCACTTGAATACTACATAAAGAACCCCGCGCTGCTGTATGAATTCATTGACAATGCCTTCAAGAGCGAGTTCTTCAAGAACAACAAACCTGTATACAACGGCGAACAGTACATAAAACGCGGTGTAATGCACCACTTCCTCCTTCGTCTCGTGAAGATGGATGCAGCCTATGCGCCATTCAGCTATGCAGGCAGTGAGGTGAAGATTGAAATGCCATTCAGTTTCGCAAGCTCGGGCAACAATGTCAATGTAAAGATTGGTGGTACCATTGACCGCGTCGATTGCAAGGACAACACGCTCAACATCATCGATTACAAGACCGGTGGCGGCGAGAGCACTGATGGCAACATGTCGCTCGACGAGGTATTTGCGCACAAGGCAAAGGCTGCCGGCTACCACCTGCAGGCCTTCCTCTACTCCATTGCGCTCAAGAACGCACTCACCGGAGCAAACCCATGCAGTAGCGCTTGGGTAAAGAAGATTGGTGCCGATGCTGCAAGAAAGATATCGCCCAGCCTGTTCTATGTACACCACAAGGATAATGCCAAGCGCACCGATTTTGTCATCAAAGTCGCAAAGAGCCCTGTAGAAGACATTTCGGTAATTGAGCCCGAGTATATGAAGAGGTTGCAGCAGGTATTGACAGAGATATTTGATATTGAGACACCTTTTGTACCTGCGACAGACAGCAAAAAGTGCGAATATTGCGACTACAAGGAGATTTGTGGCAAGTAAAATTTGCCCTCCGTACCATATTATAACATTAATTAACATTCCACAGGAAAACAATGCTCCCCTGTGGAATGTTTTATTATTGTGTTTTTCATAGTAATAGATTCAATATGGGAATGCCTGCCTGCGAAGGTCGGCACCCCGACGGGCAAAGGCGTTTGCCTGTAGAAGAAAGCCGCGTCGTTCCCCTAAGGCGCGGCTTTTTATATTATTCAGCCACCACCCTCATCACACACTCCTTGCAATCGAAAGCCAGGCGGAATCTGCGGCCGTCGCCCGATACTATGTACAACGGTTCCTTATAAGGCGATGGCTTTCCATTCTTTGTACACCACCCCATGCTGTACTTGAGGCAATGCTTGCAGAACATCACCGTTGCACCATCCTTGCCTGCAAGTTCAAACGCCGGCTGCACATCAGCCACTTTGTGCTGCATGTAGAATTGCTGTGCATAACGGTTAGCCACATTACCCTTGTAGTCGAGCTTAGAGGTTATATATTCGACATCATTCTCCTTCAGTCTCATATCCACGCGCTCAACAGCGGCACGTCTGTTCTTGAGAATGAGTTCGCACAATGTGCGGCGCATCTCCGACAGCAATGACGATGGCACAAACCACTCATCGACAAGTTCTACATCAACCTTTGCAACCTCAAACGGAGTGTTACCCCACTTGCCAAGCTGGTTAATGATATTCTCGCGTTGCGATGAACGCGCAACCTCCTTCTTGAACGGGAACTCCACACAATGCTCTGCTCCGCTCTCATCAGTGGCCTGCAGGCTGAACCCGAAAGCGCTGTCACCGAATCGCAATGAAATGGCAATGCGGCGCGGTGCATCGGGGCGCGAGAGTTGGCGCTCGAAATCGCAGTCATAGTTGCGATAGAGTTCATCACCGCTTTCAATCTGCGGCATTGTCTGCGGATATATTCTGTTACCCTCTACCTTGTTTATGCGGAAGCCGTGCAGCTTGCCGTCCTGCCCCACAAAGCAGGCTCCGTCGCCGTTGTTGAAGTCACCGCCAACGATGGTAAAATAGTAACGCGACACGAATTTCACCCTGCCAATATATTCACCCTTTGATTTGGGACTCTCGAACGATGTCATTCCATCCTTTGTACCATGCAGCATGTAGTCGGTAAAGCCACGGTTGAAACTCTTCTGGGGTGCCGGGGTGAATTGCGGATAGCATTTGCCCAGCGAGGCGCGCGCATACTCCTTGCGACGAGCAAATATTGCATCAAGCTTCTCGCGGTAATATGCAGTAATGTTCTTCACATACAACGCGTCCTTCAAGCGCCCCTCAATCTTCAGCGAGGTAACACCTGCATCAAGCATCTCCTCGAGCGAAGCCGAACGGTTCATATCCTTGAGCGAAAGCAGATGCCTGTCACGCTCAACAACTTTGCCTTCTGCATCGACAAGGTCGAATGCAAGGCGGCAGAACTGTGCACAGGCACCACGGTTGGCACTGCGGCCATAGCAGTGCTGCGATGCATAGCACTGTCCGCTGTAGCTCACACATAGCGCACCATGTACAAACACCTCCAACTCAGTCTGGGGCACCGCATTGTGTATCTCCCTTATCTGCTCCAATGTCAACTCACGTGCAAGCACGGCGCGGGGGAAGCCAACATCGGCAAGGAATCTCACCTTCTCTACAGTACGGTTATCCATCTGCGTACTGGCATGCAAAGGGATAGGCGGAATGTTCATCCCTGCAATACCCATGTCCTGCACAATGAGCGCATCAACGCCCACATCGTAAAGCTCCTTCACAAGCTGCTCCACAGCAGCCACCTCCTCGTCATAGATTATGGTATTCAGCGTCACATATACCTTTGCACCGAATATGTGTGCATAATCAACCAAACGTGCAATATCCTCAACCGAGTTGCCGGCCGCCTGTCGCGCGCCGAACTGCGCTGCACCAATGTACACGGCATCGGCACCATGGTTTATTGCAGCAACACCTGTTTCATAATCCTTTGCCGGGGCAAGGAGCTCTATCTTGCGTGGGGTCTTTGACATATTGTTCCGTCTTTGTAATATGCTGCAAATTTAGTTCAAAAAGTGCAGATTAGGAAGGGCTTCTCCACAGGAATGACACTATTTCTTTCAGTTCTTCAATAGTTGAACTCCACCATATAAAATATTCAAATATTGTAAATCTGGTAAAACTGCAACTTACTAGCTTAAAAATGACTATACTTTTGTGGGTGAAAACATTAAAACAGATAAAAGTATGAAGTCATTAAAAGAATTATCCTTGGCACTGTTGCTGACAGTGCCGGTAGTGGCAACAAAAGCCCAAACAGATGAAACAGCAACATCCCCTTTCTCCTACGCACCCACTCCACAGACTCAAGCATTTGTGCGTTACGGTAACAATACAGTAGACATGAATACAGGTAGCGTGAGTATAAACATACCTGTATACACCTACAAAGACAATGATTTCGAGTTGCCATTATCCGTCACATACGCCTCACAAGGGTTTGTTCCAGGGCTGCAGACCGGCATTTTAGGTCTTGGTTGGTTCATTAATTGCGGTGGTGCAGTCTCCCGCAGCATACAAGGCATTCCAGACGACCATATAGATAAGCACAATACAAAAGGCTTCCTCTTAGGTCAATCTTATCAAAGCGAGGATGATATATTGAATATTTCATCAGGTACACTAAACAGTGACGGGCTAAGACACTATAATGTAGATGGACGTGAAACTACCTCCGATGTATATCATTTCAATTTCAATGGTCATAGCGGAACATTCCATTTTGACAATTCAGGCCAGCCCCACATCTACAACACCGGTGGCAACCACGGAACATATACCATCATTCCAATATTGCCAGCCAACAACACCCTCCATGGCTTTATAATAAAGACAGGTGATGGTTATGAATACACTTTTGGCAGCAACGATTTAAGCGAACGTATCAACTCTGTTGAACGCAGCATAGGAGGCCGTATGAGTGGTAATGCCATTTATACCATCAACGAATCATCACTCACATCAAATCCCATTGTTACATGGAACCTTACAAAGATAAAAGCCCCGAATGGGCGTATTGTAACTTTTGAATACGAGGATGTCTACAGAAATTTAGGACCATTTATAAATTCAAAAAGTGCCAATAATCCGTTCCTTGTTACGACATTTACAAACGGTTTATCAATCTACGATGATTATGGCAAAGACCATCTTCGCAATGTAAGCATTGTTCAAACAACATACCTGTCAAGAATTGTTATAGACAATGGTACGGAAATATCATTTTCAATGTCATTGAAAGATTGTTGCGACCGCCCCGTTGCATCCGATATAATCAGTTCTATAGAACAGGACCACTGCATTACTCAGCATCTGAAGAAATTAGATTCCATAACAGTTAAAAACTATACCGGGGAAGAGGTACACCACACCAAATTTACCTACAGAATAAAAGATAACCGCCTGCTGTTGAGCAATGTACACACAGATGGTATAGGCGATTACCACATGAGTTATCACGAAGAATATCCATTCCCCGCCATTTCCACAGCAGATACTGATTTTTGGGGATACTACAACGGAAAGAACAACGATTATGGCATAGTCTCTGCAACACAAGTCAATAATGATTACAACGACTACATAAGTTCAGAAGCCAAGAGTCCCAATTGGCACTATAGTCGTTTAGGCTGCCTAAAGCGTATTACCTACCCAACCGGTGGTTTCAGTACATTCGAATATGAACCCAACAGGGCTGATGAGATACTTTTGAAACGTTCACACTCTTCAACCGGTGGTTTCCAGGAATCTGACGTGTTGCCAGTAGACACTGTCGGTAGCGAAGAACGCGTCGCATACCTTGTAGACCTATACCCATATAGTACGTTGTTCAATTATAATGACGAATGTGGTGGAGTACGTCTTGCACGAACTGTCGACTACGACTGTTATACAGGTTACCAATCACGTTCATATACATATTCAGGTGGTATTGTATACACTTTTCCAAAGCATAACATAGCCAACTTATACTCTTTACAGATATATAATCCCTTTGTCGAGTACCCGGCAAATTCGCTCGATAAGCAACACATATGCTACTCTACTGTTCGTGAGACTCATTCAGATGACTCATACATAATATCGCGTTTCAACGACTACCATACCCACCCCGACGACTATTTGGGACAAGTACGTAAGAAAAACGCTTCTCTCGACAACATACCCGATGCATACGCTCCATCCTACATAAACAACATACTGCGTTCGCCAAACAGCAACCACGCAAAACGCGGTAAAATAAACACAAAAGAGTATTACAATAGTGACGATAGTCTGGTAAAGCAAAGTACCTACGAATACGAGATGCACGATAGTGCATACACAGCATATGTCGTGACAAGTGGAAAATATTTTTGTTCTGTCAAACGCTATATCGGTGATTACAGGCTTGTAGCTGTGGAAGAAAAGGAATATTACGATGATGGTAACATTACAACAAAAGAGACATACTCCTATGACGACAAAGGACGTGTGGTCAGCAAGACGACAGCACTCCCATGTGGTAATTATATGCACACCCATACGCAGTACAATGACGAAATCTCCCTTCACCTCTTCAACCAGCCGACAATTATAGAAAAAGTATGCGAGGACGAGAATGGTATGACACTTATAGATGCCATCAAGTACGAATACGCTTATTTCCATGGAATGCGTTTACCTAAAAGTATCAGCAAAGTACAATTGAGTGATGGCATAGCATATCCATGTAATACCGATTTACTCCCAAGCACAGCATTGCAAAGAGTCATATCATACAACTCAAATGGTTCTCCTACCCAAATTGTCGACAACCATGGAGTCCACACATCCATTGTTTGGGGCTATGGAGGAATGTATCCAATAATAGTAGCATATGGAATTGATTTGGCAACCCTCAACATCCAAGGGAACATTCAAGAATCATTGAACAAACAACAACTCAGCACCCTATTCGATAACACGCTATGCAAAATCAATGTATATGAGTATGAACCACTTGTTGGAGTTACCAGACATTATACCGACAAGCACCGCTATACACAATATGAATATGACACTTATGGCCGTCTAATCCGGGTTTTGGACAATGAAGGCAAGCAACTGGAATATGAATACATACAAAAATAAGAATAGACACCCCAATACCAATTCAAACGATTACAATTATGAAACGAAAAACCACTTTTTCATTATAGTCCTGTTGTTTATTACAGTTTGCGCTCATGCATCAAACGACAGATATTATACTCTCGACAAATTACTAATCGACAATGTCGATTTTAAGTCACAATATAATGTTAGAATAACATATAGTGATGAAATTGGAACACAGAAGCTCCCTTTGAACAGCGAACTTCAATTCAGCGGATACACCGACAATGCCGGTTATGTAAAGGAAGTGACACTTAGTGGCACTGTGCTCACGATAAAATTCCGTCGTCGCACAACCTCGGCTCCCATAAATGGGACAATCACTATCGATCTCTTCGTAAACTCTAATGGTGAGATAGGGAATATGACCCCACACTCATTCTCATTGTCATACAGATATCCAACTATGACAGTTGTCGACCCCGGCGAAATCTCAGGCCCCTCAAAGTATCATGTATATGGCGAGAAGCCCAAGGCAATAAAATCAATCTATACAGCCATACCTCTTGCCGGTACACAGATAACATACTCATGGGAAAAAAGAGATTACAATGGGACTTGGCAAAATATTGATAATGTCTCATCTGAACATTTGTATCCCGACTCAATAAGGAACACATCCGATTACTATCGCCGCAAAGCCACAGACTGTGAAGGTAACAGTGCCTATTCAAATACAGTAGAAATTCTGCCCGCTCTCAATGCCGGGACTATCGGTCTGAGCTATAACGATATTGATGCGACCTTGACACTCACCAATATAACATCACCAAACTCTGAATTCACCACAACAACTTGGCTGTACACAGCCGACCTTGGGACTTGGAACACATTGTCCGACACAACTTTGTGTGCAACTGTAGAAAAACCTTCAACAACAACCTATTACCGCCGTGCAGTGACAACACTTGCCAAAGATGAATACGGCAACAGAGTCAAGGAATATTCAAATATCGTATGTTACAACACAGGCACCCCGGCAGGTATCCACACAAAGAGCTATAGGAAAGCAGACAGTACAGTTTCTGATTTTGAATATGTAGATGGTCTCGGACGTCTTATGCAGACTGTGGCAATAGCAGCTACATCCGATGGTAAAGATGTGGTAACAGCATACAAATACGACAACAAAGGACGCAAGCAGGGCATTGCTGTTCCGTTTGTCAATGACGGCAATGGCGTGTTTGCCACCAACGCTCTCCACAAGTGCTCGATATTCCACGGCGATGATTATGCATTTACACAGCAACTCTATGAAAACTCACCGCTTGACCGCTCAACGGCAAATTACAAGCCGGGCTCAGTTTATCAAGGCTCAGCTACAGTACATCGCTCAACGATGGAATATAATATAAATGCCAAGGATGAACTGTTGAAACTCATTCACACCGCCAATGGCTTTACAGTTGCAGGCACGCACCCGGCAGCCACATTGCACAAGACTGTCACCACAGACGAGGAGGGCACTTCTTTAATCCTTTTTGTTGACGCGCTTGGCAAGAAACTCCTGGAACGGCGTGCTGCCGGTAACGGACAATATGCCGATACATATTTCGTATACGACATAAAAGGAAGACTTGCCACAGTAGTTTCACCACAGGGTAGCGCAATGTTGAATCAGGGCACAGAGTACAGCCATGAAAGCACACTTGTAAAGGATTACTGTTACATATATACCTATGATAATGATGACCGTGTGACAATGAAACGCCTGCCCGGCAGCTGTGCATGCTATTTCGAGTACGACACCAACGGACGTCTCACCGTCTCCTACGACGAGGAGATGCTACAGCGCGGATTCAAGAAGCATTATGCCTATGATGCACTTGGTCGCGAGATTGGTTTCCGCTATGCAAGCGACAAGGGGGCATGTTGCCAACAGAGAAATCTTTATGATAAGTACGATACAAACTGCAACAATTTTGTTGCAGTAGATGGCATTGTGTCGGACAGTGACCTTTCCGGCTCTGTAAAAGGGATGCTGACCTATGACCGCACCTTTGAAATCTTCAGCGACTATGCAAGCGAGGTTCGTGAGCGCACCTACTACTACGACAAGCGAGGACGCTGTGTGCAAATCATCACATCATACCCCATGGGCATCAGTTGCCGCACCAGTGTAAAGTACGACTATGCCGGTAACCCGTTGAAGACCCTTGAGGAATATTCGGGTACTGTAGAACCGTTTGCCATTCTCACCGAGTGCACCTTTGACCGCCGTGGCCGCAAACTCACCGAGCAGACAAGCGTAGATGGCGCAGTCGTTGGCCGTGTGGCATTCACCTATGACGAACAAGGACGCGTTACACGCACACTCCTTAACGACCGAATAGCAGTCACAGCCACCTACAACTTGCAAGGGTGGCTCACAGGCATAGCTGCCGACAACGCCTCTGAAACAATTTTCAGTGAAGTCCTCCGCTATTACAATGCAACAGACAGCAAGTCGTCACCATATTACAGCGGAAAAATATCCGAGTTGGATTGGCAACGCAACGCTTCGGCCAACAATAGCGACCGTTTCGTCTACCATTACAACCTACAGGGTTACCTTTCGTCAACCGAGCACCGCATAACAGGATCGAACCAAAACACCGACGGCAGTTACAGCGAAGACTTTACATACGACCTTGCCGGCAATATCCTTGTGCACAATGCAAATAAAGGAGGTGCAAACCAACAGCTGTGCTACACCTACAACGGCAACCACATAGCAACAGTAACCATGGATGATGCCACCATAGGCACAGCCCGGTACGACAGCCGTGGCAACATTACAAAAATTCCGGGCGAAAACTTGCAAATCGCCTACAATCTATGTAACTTGCCACAGTCTATTACTGCATCGGACGGGACAAAAGTCAACTACGGCTACCTGAGTGACGGCACCAAGTTCTGTGCTGTGAGCGACGGCGGAGAGAAATTCATCTACGCAGGCTCTTTGAGATTTAAAATAGAGAATGACAATGTCGTGCCCGAGAGCTTTGCCATTGCCGGCGGAAGAGTAACCTACAATGACGGCTGTTGGCAGACCAATTACTACATCACCGACCACTTGGGCAGTGTAAGAGCAGTGACAGATACCATGGGTAATGTGCTTGCGGAATTTGATTACACCTCTTATGGAGAACTGCTCGCGGCAACTGACAATACAGCCACCGGCATCGACCGCCTTTTCACAGGCAAGGAACAGCAGGGCAAGCTTGGCGCCAGTGAACTTTATGACTCGCATGCGCGTTTCATGAACACAACCGGCCGTTTCCTCTCCATGGACCCGCTGGCCGAGAAGTACTACCACCTCTCGCCCTACGCCTACTGCGCCGGTGACCCGGTGAATCTTGTGGACCCGGATGGGAGAAAAATCCGCTTTAAAAAAGATACTCCAGTATGGGTTAAGCAACGTTTTGCTGCAACAATACAATATATGAACGAAAAAGGTACATCATGGATATTTAAGAAACTTGAGGATTCTGAAAAGGTGTATTATATTGGATATGCCGCTAATGGAAAAAATGGATATAAGCTTTCCGATAAAACGATATATTGGAACCCCAATGCTTTTTCTAAAAATACAAATGGAGCAATTGTTTTTCCAGCAACCATACTTGCCCATGAAGGAGCGCATGCGCTACAACATGATGAATACGGGGATGAACAATATAAAGAAAAGAAAGGAACTGCAGATGCTGAATATGGCGATTTGATAGAACTGGAGGTCATAACAGGAATAGAGCAGAATGTTGCTAAACTACATGGCGATATTAATGAAGATGAAGTTACGCGAAAGAATCATTCAATAAGTAATTTGTTTATTTTAGATACACGTATATATGGATTGGCAGCCGAATATTATAGAGAGGAAATTATAGATAAAATTAATAAAGAATAAGTCAATGAAAGTAAGATTGTTGATAGACTGTTTTCTACTATTTGTTTTGTTTTGTGTTTTTTCAAATTGTTTTAAAGAAGACGATAGTAAAGATATTTTTAATTCAAAAAATGATACATCACTAAATAAAGAAATAGAAAAAATAGTTGTTTTTTATGATTTGGTAGCTGATTATGCGCCTGCAAAATCCAATGATTTAAAAAAAGCATTGTGTAACATTGTAGACTCTCTTGTATTTTGCAATAAGAATGATAATATCTTTGTTAATCTGGAAAGAATTATAAAAACTGCAAAAATAGACTCTACGTTGTTTGTTGGTCAAGATTATATTGATACAATTTCATATATAAATGTTTGGGTTAGAAATGATGTTGTTGGATATATAGTTGACTATGGAAATTATATTGATACAATATCTATTTATGATGTTGAATATAGCGAATTTCAAAATGGTATATACAAGGATGTTTCAAAAAATGAAGTTGTAATGAAGACTATCCCAGAATTAATGGTGCTTAATTATGGTAAGAATGATATCGATGCAGATTGGGTGATTATTTATAAATACAAAAATTCTAAAATATTAAATGATACGCTGTATTGTGAACAGTTCTTTAACAACAAAGTACGTATAAACTCTTTTATTTCCGATATTGATTCAACGTTATTTGACGTTGTTGTAGATTCTATAAATAAAAGATTGTCTACACCTTGGTAAAATAATGACGCATAATATTAGGGAGAGAAGTGCTAACACCTCTCTCGTTGCATGCAGCGCACCAAATTAAGCAGACAGCCGGTGTGGGTATTCTTAACCTTCAACACCCATAACAAAGAGTGTTGAAGGTTTTGTTTTGCACCAAACACCTCCCCTCACAATGTGAGGGGAGGTGGCGCGAACAATATGAGCGACGGAGGGAGCAAAAGCAACCTAAAAACTTGCAAATCACCTATAATCTTTGAGAAAACCTCCAAAATAGGCTGCACTCGCGGTAAGAAACATCGAAGCAAGCTTCATATTTCTTGCTCGTTTGCACCTATTTTTGTAACTTGCCACAGTCTATTACTGCATCAGACGGGACAAAAGTCAACTACGGTTACCTTAGTGACGGCACCAAGTTCTGTGCGGTGAGCGACAGCGGAGAGAAATTCATCTACGCAGGCTCTTTGAGATTTAAAATAGAGAATGACAATGTCGTGCCCGAGAGCTTTGCCATTGCCGGTGGCAGGGTAACCTACAATGGTGGCAGTTGGCAGACCAACTACTACATCACCGACCACCTTGGCAGTGTAAGAGCAGTGACAGATGCCATGGGTAATGTGCTTGCGGAATTTGATTACACCTCTTATGGAGAACTGCTCGCGGCAACTGACAATACAGCCACCGGCATCGGCACCATGGTTTATTGCTGCAATACCTGTTTCATAATCCTTTGCCGGAGCAAGGAGCTCTATCTTGCGTGGAGAGTGTGACATCTTTGTTCCTAATTTATAATATGCCACAAATTTAGTTCAAAAATTGCAGAACAGGAAGGTTTTTGCAGGCAATCGAATGGTAAATACAACTACTCTATCGGTATCTGTATAATTGAAAGCCACTTCTCGGAGTCTTCCTGGTTCCAAGCGCCATCAATGTAACTGGTGCGTGGATGGCCTGCAAGTTTGTAGCCTTGCTGTTCCATATAAGCAAACGCCTCGGTAAACGATTCATAGAAACGTTCATATGGACCAACGTGCTTCATACACAATGCCTTGGGAACAGCATCCAGGCGCTTGAACTGTATAATGCTGCTGTCTGTACCCATTTCCTCTACCTGCTCGCAATACTCGATATCAATGTCAGTTGGGCGGTACTCCTTATTGTGCTCAATTGTGAAGCAATAGCCGGGAGGTGGGCACTTGCAACCAAGGCGCTGCATCTCGGGA
>JAZRGF010000259.1:0-5423 GCA_045644005.1 Bacteroidaceae bacterium
CCCGAGAGCGAGGCAAACCTGCGCGAGGCAAAGATTTCAATCAACACCCCAATTGCAAAGGGTCTCCTTGGCAAGAAGGTTGGTGACCTTGCCGAGATTACCGTGCCACAGGGCAAGCTCTTCCTTGAGATTACAAGCATTTCATTCTAAAACAGCAAAGGAGATTATGGCAACAATATTCTCAATGATTGTCGCAGGCGACATTCCAAGCTACAAGGTAGCCGAGAATGAGCAGTTCTATGCATTCCTCGACATCAACCCGCTGGCAAAAGGCCACACACTTGTTATCCCCAAGCGCGAGGTCGACTACTTCTTTGACCTCACCGACGAGGAGATTGGCGCAATGCAGATATTCGCCAAGAAGGTTGCCCAGGGCATAAAACGCGCATTCCCCTGCATAAAGGTGGGACAGGCAGTGCTGGGGCTCGAAGTTCCCCACGCGCACATACACCTTGTACCGATGCAGAGCGAGAAGGACATGCTCTTAGCTAATCCAAATCTGAAGCTTACCCCCGAGGAGTTCAAGGAGATTGCAGAGAAAATAGCAAACGAGATTGCCTGACGGCAATCTCGTTTTTGTTTTATCAACTCTTTTTTGGCAATAATTGCGGACTTGTTTTATACCCCGTCAGAAAGAGACACCGAAGCCGAGATTCAAATCAACGCCTATACACTCTTCAAAATCCGTAAACAAAGTGGCGCCCAAGTTGATATTGAATTTTGATGTAGGCTTTATCAAAAAACCAAGGTCAAATTCACACCCATGTCCACCATACAAAGGATATTCGCTCCCCCCTATCATTACCTTGTCAGCAAATCTGCCATTGCTCATATTAGCTTCAAAGCCGACACCGGCATATAGGTATAAAGGATTTGCCAACCTTTTTGTAACGCCGACAGCGAGTGCTAGTTTTGTAACGTCTAAATAATGATGTTCATAATATTGGCCTTTATAAATAGAAATAAAAGCAAAACCAGTTTTTGCCATAAGACCAGCATTTGCCACAGAGATTCTTGTGTACCAGCCCCAATTCTTTGTCTGTCCGAACATCAACCCCAGACCTAGATGGTGATAATACATGTTGTCAAAACTGGATAAATAACGGAAACCAGGTAATTCACTAAGCATACCAAAATGTGCACTTGCATTGATAAACCACTTGGTTGCCTTGCGCGTGCGAATCACCATTTCGCCGGAGGTTATCCTTTTAACCTTTTTTTCATAGCCATTTTGCATTATGGCAATTTTTTCCGATGCCATAGGCACCTCGAACGCGAATGTGCCGTCAACATCTGTTGTGGCGCTTTCACTGCCACCCACAACCTGCACCGTGGCACCGGGCAAAGGGTTGTTTTTCTTGTCAAGGACAATACCGCTGACAATCTTTGCCTTGTTGGAGCTTGCTACAAGGCTACGGTTTGAGACTGCGGAAGGCTGTTTGCCGACAGCCGGAGCTGCTGCACTCTTGGGTTCTGTCGAAGTTCCCTTTGCCAACGTCACGTAGCAGTGTGTCATTTCGTCCTCTACAATCTCCACCTCGCGCAGTTCGTTGCTGTAGCCTTTCTTTATAACCTCGACCGTGTGGTTGCCAATGAGCAGGCCATTGACATTATACGGGGTAACGCCACACTCTTTGCCATCGATGAAGACCTTTGCACCAAGCGGGGTGGAGACAACGGAGAGTGCACCCTCAATGGGCTTGAGAGCCGGCAGCTGTATGACGGTGTCATTGCCCGGCACAATTTCAACATCTACATAAGCCTTGGTGTAGCCTTTCTTCCTTGCGCCCAGGCGGTGTGCACCTATCTTCAATGCACCTACCCACTCGCCGGTTGCCATTTTCTCTTCATCGACATATATATCCACTCCTTCACCGGCACGCAGTGTCGCAGCGGAGAAGTTGGGACGCAAAAAGACGTTCTCGGTGTGTGTCTTGCTTTCCTCGCCCAACTGCAGACGACCTTCGCTCATGTGAAACAGGTCGGAGAGTACTCTGTAACTGTATGTTCCCGGTTCAAGCAGACGTGCCACAGCTCCATTCTCGTCGGCATAGCCAAAAAGACGTTCCTCGGCGCCCATGTCATCTTTTCTGCACATCACCACAGCCTTGGCCATGGATGGTTCAATGTTGAACCTTATCATGCGGTACTTTGTGCCTGCAACATCTGCCAGCACCATTTCATACACACACCCGGGCTGCACGGTGGTGTTGAGCTCGTACTTCACGGTCTTGTACCCCTCGCGCTTTATTGTGGCACGCATGGCATTACGCTGCACATAGACCCACACATCGCCGTCGACCTCCTTTATACGGCTCTCGCACAGGCCGAAGTCAAAGGAGTAGGCACGCAGGTCGTCGCCGGCATTGTTCGATACCAGCTTGATGATTGAGAAGAGGTCGCCATTGCCGTCTACAATCTTGTAACGCTCGTCCTTTGCTGCTGTGTCAAAGGGTTTTTCCTCGAAACTCACAACGGAGAACTCCGGCTGTTTCTGCGCCATACACGCAACAGCCGACAGAAGAAACAGAACTGATATAAGAAGTTGTTTTTTCATTATAAATGGATATTATACCTTAAATAAACAGTTCTGCAAATATACATTTTTTCACAAATAGCAACATATTAAAACATCACTTTATCCAACATTGAGAGCTTGTTTTTGATACATTTGATATGTTTACATAAGATTTTTAGACAGTTTCTTATTCAGCACCCTAAAAATAATCATTACTTTTCACTATCTTCGCAAAGAGAAGCAACACCCTTAAAACCATGCGAACACTTATCAGCAACCCAACAATAGTGAACAACGGCGAGCAGTTCCAAGGCTCCATTGTAGTGAACAACGGCAAGATTGTAGAGATTCTGCGCGGTGACGAGCTGCCACGCGCCGAGTGTGACGAAATCGTTGAGGCAACGGGGCTCTACCTTATCCCCGGAGTGATTGACGACCATGTACACTTCCGCGAACCGGGACTCACACACAAGGCAACCATTGCCACCGAGAGCCGCGCCGCGGCAGCCGGCGGCGTCACATCGTTCATGGAGATGCCAAACACAGTGCCACAGACAACAACCGTTGAGGCATTGAAGGAAAAGTTCAGGATTGCCGCTAACGACAGCGTCATCAACTACTCGTTCTTCTTTGGTGCCACAAACAGCAATGTGGGCGACTTTGCAAAGCTCAACCCAAAGAGCGTATGCGGCATAAAGCTCTTCATGGGCTCAAGCACCGGCAACATGCTTGTCGACAAGAGAAACGAGCTTGAGAAAATATTTGCGGAGGCCAACAGACTCGACATGCCCGTTGCCGTACACTGCGAGGACAGCGCAATAATTGCCGCCAACAGCGTTGCAATAAAGGAGCGCGAGGGCGATGACCCCGACGTGAAGTTCCACCCTGCAATACGCAGCGAGGAGGCATGCTACCAGAGCACTGCAAGCGCCGTGGAGCTTGCAAAGAGATTCGGCACCCGCCTGCATGTGATGCACATAAGCACTGCGCGTGAACTGGAATTGCTGACTGCCGGCAAGCCCGAGGAAAAGAGAATAACAGCCGAGGTGACACCCGCGCACCTCACATTCTGCGATGCCGACTATGCCACTTTGGGCACAAGAATAAAGTGCAACCCCGCCATCAAGAGTGCCGATGACCGCGCGGCACTGCGCCGCGCCGTGAACGAGGGCAAGGTAGACCTCGTGGGCACCGACCACGCGCCACACCTGCCCGAGGACAAAGTGGGCGGTGCACTGAAGGCCGCATCGGGAATGCCAAGCATTCAGTTCTCGCTGCTTGCAATGCTTGACCTTGTGGACAAGAAAGAGATAACAATTGAGACATTGGTGGAGAAGATGTGCCACGCCCCTGCAAAGATATTCAACGTGAGCAAGCGCGGTTACATTGAGAAGGGATTCTATGCCGACTTCGTACTCCTGAAACCCAACAAACCACACACCATAACCGCTGCCGACATCATCAGCAAATGTGGGTGGAGCCCATTCGAGGGCACAACATTCAACTGGGCTGTAGAGCAGACCTGGAGCAATGGCGAATGCGTTTACAGAAACGGCAAAATCAACGAGAATGCACGCGGCAAGGCACTCAAATTCAACCGATGAAAAGAGAGATTTTCACTTATCAGATAGCAGAAGTAGCTCCATACATTGACTGGAGCTACTTCTTGCACGCTTGGGGCATAGCAAATGAAAACAGAGAGGCCGGGGAGATTATAGCCGAAGCCAAGGCTATGCTTGCAGAACTGGATGGGAAATACAGGACAACGGCCATCTTTGCGCTGTGCAACGCAAAGGGCGATGGTGACGACATTGTCATTGAAGAGACCACATTGCCTCTGCTTCGCCAACAGCACAGCACAGAGGGCAAGTACAACCTTTGCCTCAGCGACTTTGTGTCGCCACACGGTGACAGCATCGCTCTTTTTGCCGCAAGCGTTGAGAGCGCATTCGGCCATGAATATGCAGGGGACGACTACAAGTATCTGCTTGCACAGACACTGGCCGACCGCCTGGCCGAAGCCACTGCCACCCTGCTCCACAAACGTGTGCGCACCGACAAGGCGCTATGGGGATATTGCCCGGACGAGAAACTTGCAATTGAGGATTTGCTTGCCGAGAGGAACCGGGGCATACGCCCTGCCGTAGGCTACCCCTCGTTGCCCGACCAGAGCATAATATTCATTATCGATAAGCTGTTGCATCTGCGCGAGGCAGGGATTGAATTGACCCCCAACGGTGCGATGACACCGCATGCAAGCGTGTGCGGGCTCATTATTGCCCACCCCGCAGCGCAATACTTTGCAGTCGGAAAAATTGACGGTGAGCAAATGGTGGACTATGCAAAGCGCCGCGGAACAACTGCCGGAGAATTAACAAGATTCCTTGCAAAGAACATCGGGTAAAGCAGTTCTCAAACGCAGCAAAACACCGGGAAGGATAGATTATGCACATCCTTTGCGCCTTTAATGCCCTACTTTTGAAAAAAATCCATAAAAAAACACTATATTTACAACGATAATTCAAAACACTTACACTTATGTTAAGAAAAATCCTACATCCACTTTACGTTTTGTATCAGGTGCTTTTTGCCTGGTGGGCTGCATTGATAGTTGTAGCAATAGCAGCAATAGCCATTGACTTGTTCGGACACTACTTCAAGGTAAAGAATGCCGACCACACACCGGCTGTAATCTGGTGCAAGCTCACTTGCTGGATATTCCTTATCCCGGTGAAGGTTGTCGACCGCGATAAATATGTAAAGAAAGACCGGAACTATATCTTCGTTGCCAACCATCAGGGCATGTTCGACATCTTTGTGATGTACGGCTATGTGTGCCGACGTTTCAAGTGGATTATGAAAGACTCGCTACGCAAAATTCCTTTGCTTGGAAAAGCATGCTATG
>JAZRGF010000260.1:0-7363 GCA_045644005.1 Bacteroidaceae bacterium
TTCTGTAGGTTATCAGCCTACACTGGCCAGCGAGATGGGTGCAATGCAGGAGCGCATTGCGTCGACAATCCACGGCTCAATCACATCGGTTCAGGCCGTTTACGTGCCTGCCGACGACCTTACCGACCCTGCGCCTGCAACAACCTTCACACACCTTGATGCTACAACCGTGCTCAGCCGCAAGATTGCCGAGCTTGGTATTTACCCGGCGGTGGACCCATTGGATTCAACATCGCGCATCCTTGATGCCAACATTGTGGGCAAGGATCACTATGACACGGCGCAGAGGGTGAAGCAGATTCTGCAGCGCAATAAGGAGTTGCAGGATATTATCTCAATCCTTGGAATGGAGGAGTTGTCCGATGAGGACCGCCTCACCGTCAACCGCGCACGCCGAGTGCAGCGATTCCTGTCGCAACCGTTCACGGTGGCCGAGCAGTTTACCGGTCTCAAGGGTGTGATGGTGCCCATTGAAGAGACAATACGTGGTTTCAACATGATACTTGACGGCGAGCTTGACCATCTGCCCGAGCAGGCATTCCTGAACGTGGGTACAATTGATGAGGCTATAGCCAAAGGTAAACAGATACTTGACCAATTGAAGTGATGCCATGAATGAGGAGTTGTTTGAACTGGAGATTGTCTCGCCCGAGAAACGCCTTTTCACCGGCATGGTGGAGTGGGTGATGTTGCCGGGTGCAAAGGCACCTTTCACGGTGCTCTACAACCATGCACCGTTGGTCTCAACCCTGTGTGCCGGTGATATAAAATGGAAAATTGGTAAGGAGAAACAGAGAATGGGTGTGAAGAGCGGATTTGTAGAGGTGAAGGATAACAAGGTAACAGCGTTGGTGGAGGTTAAAAGTTAAAGGTGAAAGCTGCGGGTAAGCGAGAGCAGAGGAAAAGTTCACTTTTACTCTGCCGAGCGGGAGCAGGTTCAATCGCACGGAGTGCGGTTAAAACTGAAAGGTTAAAGCTGAAATGTGAAAGCTGCGGTTAAGCGAGAGCAGAGGAAAAGTTTACTTTTACTATGCCGAGCGGGAGCAGGTTCAAGCACACGAAGTGTGATTAAAACTGCGGTTGAGCGAGCATGATTGAAGACTAAAACAAAGTCCCGACAACGCGGCTATTTATTCCTCCCCTGTTTTAGGGGAGGTGCCGTAGGCGGAGGGGTAAATAATAAATGACATAATGAACAAAATAAAGACGATACTCATACTATTTGCCATGCTGTTGTTGATGACGGTGGCGGGTGAGGTGTTGCTTGGTGTGCTGTTCCCGGGCTATGTGGGCAAGGCGCATCTTGCAGTGCCGCTGTTCTTCCTGCTGCTATATGCAGTGCCTGTCGCGGTCATGGCGCAGCCGGCAGATGCAAAGCTGTTCATCAAACAGTTCATGGTTTTCAAGACATTGAAGATGATTCTTTCATTGGGCGCACTGCTTGCAATGTGTTTCCTTTTCAGGGAACAGGCAACGGTTGTACTGGTGAATTTTCTCATTTATACATTTGCCATGATGGTTGTTGAGAATATATATATGTTTGATTTGAAGAAGAGAATAACAAAGAACGGTTGATGAGGCTATTGAGGTACATAATGGTGCTGTTGTTGCTGTTGCCCTGTTGTGGGGTGGCTGCAGCAGGTGCGTCGCATGGTGATGTTGAAACGCGGGATGTTGACGTGAAGAAGATTATCTTCGACCACGTGAAGGACTCCTATGAGTGGCACATAACCACCATTGGCGACACACACGTGACACTGCCTCTGCCAATAATCCTTTACTCAGCTCGCACCGGGTGGGTGGTGTTCTCGTCATCGGTGTTCCACCGTGTTCCCGAGTATAACGGATTCCGTATATCGCAGAGCGGGAATTTTGAGGGCAAGATTGTGGAGCTGGATAGCAATGGAAATGAACGTAGGCCGTTGCTCGACATATCGCTGACAAAGACTGTTGTCTCGGTTTTCATCATATCGTTGCTGCTGATATTCATTATACTTGGCACGGCAAGATGGTATAAAGACCGCAAACCCACCGATGAGGCTCCGCGTGGCTTTGTCGGTGTAATGGAGATGGTGATAATTATGGTTGTAGAGGGTGTTATAAAACCCAATGTAGGCAGTACATATAAGAAATATGTGCCGTTCCTGCTCACGGTGTTCTTCATGATATTCCTCACAAACCTCATGGGATTGCTGCCCATCTTCCCCGGTGGAGCAAATGTCACGGGTAATATATCTGTGGCTCTTGCTCTTGCGCTCTGCACCTTTGTGGCTGTGAACGTGTTTGGTAACAAGGAGTATTATAAGGAGGTGTTCTGGCCCGATGTGCCTGTGTGGCTCAAGCTGCCCGTTCCTCTGATGCCGGTGATTGAACTCGTTGGTGTGCTGGTGAAGCCCTTTGCCTTGACAATACGATTGTTCGCAAATATACTTGCCGGGCACACGGCGTTGCTTGCCTTTGTATCAATAATATTTGTAACGATGGCGGTGAATGTGTATATTGGCAGCGCAATGACGGTGGTGTCGGTCTTCTTCACCATTTTCATGAATGTGCTGGAGCTGCTTGTGGCCTTTATACAGGCATTTGTATTTACAATGCTTTCGTCGGTGTTTATTGGTCTTTCGCAGCCCGAACACCACAAAGAGAAACATTGATGATTGAATTAAACAAAAAACATTTGTCATACTGAGCAAAGCGAAGTATCTCCATCGATTGAGGAATAAAGAGATTCTTCACTGCGTTCAGAATGACAAAACTTAAAGTTTTGTTATCGGCGAGTTCATTAGCGGCTGGTCGCACGTAGCATGGATGAAAATCATGCCGTGCGGGTCGCTAAGAAATGAATGAGCCAATGACATTGCAAATATTTGTTATCGGCGAGTTCATTAGCGGCTGGTCGCACTAAGCATGGATGAAAATCATGCCGTGCGGGTCGCTAAGAAATGAACGAGCCAATGACATTGCAAATATTTGTTATCGGCGAGTTCATTAGCGGCTGGTCGCACGTAGCATGGATTAAAATCATGCCGTGCGGGTCGCTAAAAAATGAACGAGCCAATGACATTGCAAATATAGAATGACAGAGACCAGGAATGAGAATTATTAACCTTTAAATATTGAAAACTATGTTTATGACTATTTTACTTGAAGCTGTGAACGTTGCCTCACTTGCGAATATGGGTGCCGCTTTTGCTGCCGTGATTGCTGTGTTTGCTGCAGCAATGGGTATCAGCCGCATCGGTTGTACAGCACTTGAGTCTATCGCACGTCAGCCCGAGGCTGCCGGTGACATCAGGTCGGGTATGATTCTTGCTGCCGCTCTCATTGAGGGTGTGGCAATGTTCGCCATTGTGGTATGCTTCCTGGTGCTCTTTGTGTAACCGTATAAAACGTACCAAGGATGTCACTGTTATTGCCCGATGCAGGTCTGCTCTTCTGGATGCTCTTGGCGTTCAGTGTGGTGTTCTTTGTGTTGTACAAGTACGGCTTTCCAATCATCACATCAATGATTGAAGCACGCAAACAATACATTGACGATGCGCTAAAAGGAGCAAAGGAGGCCAATGAAAAGATTGCAGACATTGAGCGGCAGTGCAATAGTTTGTTGGAGGAGGCGCGCCAGAGACAGGTCGAGATTCTGCGTGAGGCTACGGCGGCAAGGGAGCAGATAATTAAGGAGGCGCATGAAAAGGCCGATGCCGAGAGCGTAAAGCTTATCACTGCTGCCAAACAGGAGATTGAGAGGCAGCGCGAGGATGCCCTGAACGCTGTGCGCGAAGAGGCTGCAAAGATTGCCGTGGCTGTTGCCGAGAAGATTCTGCGCCGCGAGCTCGCCGGCGAGCAGCGCCAGCAGGAGTATATTGAGAAACTTGTCGACGAGACAAAGGGAGAAATAGCAAACAAGGGTAAATGAATACAGGAGTAGTTTCAATGCGTTATGCCAAGGCTCTGTTTGGCTATGCCAAGCAGCAGGGTGCCGAAGATGCAATATACCGCAATATGTTGCAGCTCATGGTCACTTTGCAGCAGGTAAAGGAATTGGGCAATATGTTGGCTGCCCCCACGCTTTCAAAAGAGGAACGCGTGAGGCTGCTGTGCTCGGCTGTCGACAGTTCTCTTGTGTACGAGAATTTCGTGCGCCTTGTCATTGACGAGGAGCGCGAGTCGTTACTTATCTTCATTGGCCACTGCTACGTGTCGCTCTACCGCAAGGAAAAGAATATCGTTGCAGTGCGTTTTACAACGGCCGAACCAGCCTCACAGGCGCTGCGCGACAAGGTGGCTGCAGCATTTGTGGCCGACGGTGCAACGGTTGAGATGCAGAACGTTGTGGACGAGGGAATAGTTGGTGGGTTTATCTATGAAACCGAAACGCACCGACTGGATGCCAGCATCCGCAGGCAGTTGCGGGATATTGAAACTGAGTTTGTCAAACAAAACAGGAAATTAGTATAATGAATATAAAACCAAGTGAGGTGTCGAGTGTGCTGCTTGAACAGCTGCAGGGCTTGAAGAGCAAGATGGAATACGAGGAGGTGGGAACCGTTCTCCAGGTGAGCGACGGTGTTGTGCGCATATATGGCCTGTACAATGCCGAGGCCGAGGAACTGCTCGAGTTCGACAATGGCATAAAGGCTATTGTAATGAACCTTGAGGAGGATAATGTTGGTGCCGTGCTTTTGGGACCTACCGACAAAATAAAAGAGGGTATGACGGTGAGGCGTACCAGGCGCATTGCATCAATCGATGTATGTGACGCTATGCTGGGCCGTGTGATAACCCCGCTTGGCGAACCTCTTGACGGCAAGGGTGACATTGAGGGCGAGAAGTGCGAGATGCCGCTTGACCGCAAGGCACCGGGTGTGATTTTCCGCCAACCGGTGAACGAACCACTGCAGACGGGTCTCAAGTCCATCGATTCAATGATTCCCATTGGTCGTGGCCAGCGCGAGCTTATCATCGGCGACCGCCAGACGGGAAAGACCGCCGTTGCCATTGATACCATACTCAACCAACGTGCAGGCTACGAGGCCGGCAATCCTGTCTATTGTATATATGTTGCCATAGGCCAAAAGGGCTCAACTGTCGCTTCGATAGTAAACACCTTGCGCACACACGGCGCAATGGACTACACCATTGTTGTTGCTGCCACGGCAGCCGACACTGCGGCACTGCAGTACTATGCCCCAATGGCGGGTGCTGCAATAGGCGAGTATTTCCGCGACACCGGCCGCCATGCCCTGGTGGTGTTTGATGACCTCTCCAAACAGGCAGTGGCATACCGCGAGGTGTCGCTCATTCTGCGCCGTCCGTCGGGCCGCGAGGCCTATCCCGGTGATGTCTTCTATCTCCATTCGCGCCTGCTCGAGCGTGCCGCAAGAATCATCAACCAACAGGAGGTTGCCGAGAGGATGAATGACCTGCCGCCAAGTCTTGTCGGCAAGGTGAAAGGTGGTGGCTCGCTCACAGCGCTACCCATCATCGAGACACAGGCGGGCGACGTGTCGGCATATATCCCCACCAACGTAATCTCAATCACCGACGGACAGATATACCTTGAGAGTGACCTCTTCAACCGTGGATTCCGTCCGGCTGTGAATGTGGGCATATCGGTGTCGCGTGTGGGCGGAAATGCGCAGATAAAGTCAATGAAGAGCGTTGCCGGAACATTGAAGATTGACCAGGCACAGTATCGCGAACTGGAGGCTTTTGCCAAGTTCGGTACCGATGTGGATGCCGTTACAATGATGGTCATTGAGCGCGGTCGCCGCACAAATGTCCAGCTGGTGCAGCCGCAATACTCGCCAATGCCGGTGGGCGAACAGGTGGCACTGCTTTACTGCGGAACAAAGAACCTGCTGCAAGGTATTGCCGTTGACAAGGTGCCCGAATTTGAGAAACTTTTCCTCGATGTGCTGCGTTCAAGGTACAGGGAGAGCGTGCTCGATGTGCTCTCGGCCGGACAGTTGAATGCCGATGTCGAGAAACTTATGGCCGATGCCGCTGCCGATGTGGTGGCATCGATAAAGTGAAAATAAACTATACTAAGGTGTCATACTGAGCGTAGCGAAGTATCTCTGCTTTTAGCAACTCTTGTCTTTAAAAGGGAATAATATTGTCCCTCTGTTTTAGGGGGACGAGCAACGGAGTTGCGGAGGGGGTATACTAAAATAGTAACAAACAATGAACCTGAGAGAAGTAAGGGACAGAATAGCGTCGGTAAAAAGTACGCAGAAGATTACAGCGGCAATGAAACTTGTCTCTGCAGCTAAACTGCGCCGTGCGCAAACGGCCATTGAGGGCATGTCACACTACAGCGAGAAACTTGGCAGCCTGCTTGCTTCTTTGATTTCCTCTTCCACAGGATTCACAACTGAACTTGCGGCCGTGCGCGACAGCAAAAAGGTTGTTGTCATTGCAGTGGCTTCCGATACCGGCCTCTGTGGAACATTCAATGCCAATGTCATTGGCAGAGTACGTGCCGTGCTCGATGGTTACAAGGCTTCAGATACCGAGGTGGAGGTTTACACTGTCGGTAAGAAAATGCACGATGCCGTCCGCAAGCTTGGGTATACACCACGCGAGGAGCTCATGCCGCAATCCTCGGCACCAAAATACAATGACATTGCTGTTGTGGCGCGCGAACTGATGGAACGTTTCCGCACAGGCGCAATAGACCGGGTGGAGATGGTGTACTCCCACTTCAAATCTGCGGCAAAGCAGGAACCTGTAGGCGAGGTGCTGTTGCCTGTTGAATTAAAACCGGCTGAAACCGATTCCGCACCCACAGTCGACTACATAGTAGAGCCCGGGCGTGAGGAGTTGCTTGCTGCCCTTGTGCCCAAGGTCGTTGAGGTACAGCTGTTCACTGCGCTGCTCGATGCCGTTGCTGCCGAACATGCAGCGCGTGTACTTGCAATGCAGATAGCAACCGACAATGCAACCGATTTGATTTCTCAACTTACACTCGAATACAACAAAGGCCGCCAGCAGGCCATCACCAACGAACTTCTCGACATCATGTCCGGCGTAAACAGATAGCCTGTTTTAACCCTGTTATCTTATCCCGACGGAGCGAAGCGATGAGGAATCTCCAACAAGGATATACGGGATGTCTCCACTACGGTCGACATGACAAATTACGCATGCGTGTCCGTGTGCTCTTCGCCAGCGCCACCGTAGGGGCACGGCAATTAAAGGTGAAAAGTGAAAGCGGAAAGCTCGCGCCAATGAGCGAAACGGAAAGCTCGCTTTCGCGTTTTACAGCGACAACGCGGACGAGCGTTGTTTGCGACGACAATGCGAAATTAGCATTGTTTGCGACGACGGGAGCTTTAGCTCCCCAAAGGAGTGTGCTTTAGCA
>JAZRGF010000261.1:0-1879 GCA_045644005.1 Bacteroidaceae bacterium
AGAAGTTGGTGTCTCGCGGCCACCGTCGAGCACGTCCTTGAAGCCTGCACTCACCGGCAAGTCGTTATAGAAAGGAACCTGATAGGCCGGAGCCGCCTGTGGCACATTTAGCATATCACCCTCGCCCAACAGAAGCCAAAGGGGCGAAATCTCGGTAAATGTATCAAGAATTGCATATAGCAAATCCATACTGATGTTACCATCCTCGTTCACCTGTCGGTTCAAGGTACGCTGTGGAATAGACAAGACCTTGCTCGCGCGGTTTACATTGATCTTCTTATAGCGCAACACCTCGGCCACACGCTGTTTTATACCATTATCTTTCATGTCAAATATATTATTTCGTTATCAATCAATCAAATAAACGTCACATTATTTAGACCGTTTCCAAAATAGCAACTTTTTACTAATTCAACAACTCGTTTTTGGACTTTAGGCCTTATATTTGTAGCCACAAATGGCTATTTGTATTATTTTACACCTCTAACAGGGTCAAATAAAGCAGAAATTCCAATACCCTGACAAACATAATACAAATAATATTAACTACAAAACAATTAAATATCGATTTACTATGAGAAGTAGAGTTATTGTAAAATGCCGGGAGTTTCTCGGCTATTACCACGAAAGGGTCATGGAGTGGCTCCACTCCATCAGTTACAAGATTTTCAGGGAGAAAGCAACTGGCAGAAGCCTCATCGAGGAGTATATCATATTTGAGGAATATGCACGCGAGAATTTTGTAAAGGAGTTCCTTAAAGAACGCACACACAACACCACCGCAAACAACTACTGCATAAGGATAATGACAGCGCCCGGTGAAGGGGAGAAGGCTCTGTCGAACGGAAGTACGGAGGTCATTGGAAAAGCCAGACTGTTGAGAAAAAACACACTCATTGACGAGGCAAGGCTAATCATAAAAAAGCACGAAAAGAACCTCATATATTGGGAATTTGACAAATGAGAGTCAAAGGTAGACTGGAATAAACAAACTGAATACGACAATTTAAAGAGTACACCATGAATGCAAGACAACTTATAGCACTGCAGGCAATAAGCCTCATAGCAATCATAGCCACAATAGGAACATTGTTCGAGAGCAGAACGGCAACAATCATTTTTGCGACGGCACTCTTTGTCTTTGCGCGTTGCAGCGTCTACATAAGCACGCACAGCGCGCGTCTGCTGCGCGAGTTGGAGAGAGAAAAGGAACTCTGCAAGGCAAAGAGGTGAAATGATAATCAAAGAGAGGTGACTACTCCAGAACAATGAGGAAAGTCACCTTTTCATCATTGTTATGCGCAAGGCGCAGTGTACCGCCATGCAGGCGGATAATCTGTTTCGACACGGCAAGGCCAATACCCGAACCGTCATGTTTGGTCGTAAAGAACGGTGTAAAGATATTTTCGGCGACATCGGCAGGGATTGCCCCACCGCTATTGCTCACCTCAATGCACACCTTCTCATCGGGGGCAATGCGCGAGCGCACCTCAATCCATTGTACACCGCCACGCAGAGAACAGGCCTCGGCAGCATTCTTCAACAGGTTTACAAACACCTGCTGCAACTGAACTCTGTCTGCATAAATCATGGTATCCTGCGGGGTGACATCTATGCTCACCGACACATTGCCGAAATCGACAAGCGCCCTTGTGTCATTCAGCAGAGAGGCAAGATGGAATGCTGTTTTCTTTGGTGGCGGAATACGTGTCACCTCGCGGAACGAATCAACGAACTGCATCAGGCGGTCGCTCGTTGCATGGATGGTCTCGAGCCCCTGCTGCAGCACCTCGGGATTCCCCTTTGCATGAAGCAACGTGTTGCTTATGGATGTTACAGGCGCAAGCGAGTTCATAATCTCGTGCGTGAGTATGCGCGT
>JAZRGF010000262.1:0-8633 GCA_045644005.1 Bacteroidaceae bacterium
CCCAATGTAACCTTCACTGCATTTGCAAGCTCATCGACACCCTTCTTCAACTGGTCGCGAGCATCCATATTGAACAAAATTTCCTTTGCCATAATATTTTGTAACTACTTAAATTAATACTGTCATTCTGAACGCAGTGAAGAATCTTGACATCATTTAACAGATACTTCGCTTTGCTCAGTATGACAAAGCCAATGATTATTATTATCCCAGTATCGCAAGCACGTCGCTCTGGCGCATGATGAGATACTTCACACCCTCGAATTCAACCTCATTACCTGAATACTTGCCATAGAGCACCTGGTCGCCAACAGCAATCTCCATCTGCTCGTCCTTTGTACCGTTGCCAACAGCAACAACCTTACCCTGCAAGGGCTTCTCCTTTGCTGTATCGGGGATGATGATACCGCCGATAGTCTTCTCTTCTGCAGGCTGAGGCAAAATGAGCACTCTGTCTGCCAATGGTTTAATGTTCATAAGTCTATTGTTTTTTGTTATTGTTTTCATTTACACCCCCTCCGTGACTTCGTCTCTCGTCCCCCTAAAACAGGGGGACAATATTGCTCCACTGTCTTAGGGGAGCTGTCACAAAGTGACTGAGGGGTAAAATCTGCGTCTCCAAATATCATTTAACGAAAACCGTGCCAAAATGTTCGCGACACACACGCTGTGACATTTTGGCAGACGTCGCGTCAGGCATTCATCACAAGCCATGTAGTATATGCCACATAGCCTGCAACAAGCACGGCACCCTCAAAGCGGGTAATCACAGCCTTGCCGCCAAAGCGCGCCACAACATATATGAGCAGCGACGATGCAAGGAGCACATAGTAATCGATGCAGCTGAAACCGTCGAGCGCAATGGGAGTTATTGTGGCACTGACACCAAGGATAAAGAAGATGTTAAGGATGTTGCTACCGAGCACGTTGCCCAGTGCAATGCCCACATTGCCCTTGCGTGCCGCACTCACGGAGACAGCGAGTTCGGGCAGCGAACTTCCTGCCGAGACAATGGTTATACCAATCACAGCCTCGGAAAGTCCAAGCACACGTGCAATCTCTGTTGCGCCATCGACAAAAATGTTACCTCCGAAAATGAGCGCCGCAAGACCGGATGCAATAAAGAGCAGCACCTTCCACACCGGGAATACCTCGCCGGCCTCCTCTTCGGCACCATCGTTGGTAATTGAGAATGTATAGCGCACAAAAACAGCAAGGAAGCAGAGCAACAACATGCCACCGTAGCGTGTTATCTGCTCGTCCGGAGCACCGCCAACAAGCATACTGCCCGAAACAAGGATAAGTGCGATTGAAGCCAACAGATTAAATGGGATTTCGCGTGTAAGCATCTTGGCATCGAACTTTATCGGGCACAAGAGAGCCGTAACACCAAGAATGAACATACCGTTAAAAATGTTGCTGCCAATGATGTTTCCAAGCGCAAGGCCCGGGCTACCCTTGAGTGCCGACCCGGTACTGATTACAAGTTCGGGCAACGATGTGCCAATGGCAACGATTGTGAGACCAATGAGCAGTTCGCTCATGTTGAAACGGCGCGCCAGTGCCGATGCACCCTTGGTGAGCCAATCGGCTCCAAGGATAACGAGCACTATACCCGCTACAAAAGAAAATACAGATAGTATCATATATAAAGATGTTGTTTTTGTCACATATCGCGCAAAGATACAATATTCACACAAATGGAATACAAGATTACGTTGTAATGTTAAAAAAAAATCATATAATTGCACAACATTAACAACCACACATGAGAAACAGGATAAAGAAAACGGCACAAAAGCTGAGGCTATTATATAAGGACAGGGAGATTGGCGGCAACCTCGTCCTTTGGTCATTCATAAAGTTCCTCACCGGCCCCGACAAGGTGAAGCAGGCTGCTGCAGCACTCACCTACCACACACTCTTTGCCTTGGTACCTGTGATGGCAATGATGATTGCTGTGGCAAACATCATGGGCTACGGCGAGGCCTTCAAGGAGAAGGTCGAATTGTTTTTCGTGGGACAGGAGAACATTGCCACCGAGCTCCTGAAGTTCGTGGACACTTATCTGGGCAACACCGACACCAACTACCTCTTTGGCGCCATCCTGGGAATGTCATTCCTGCTATACTCGGTATTTTCGATATACCAGACAATCGACGCATCGTTCAATTCACTTTGGGAATTGAAGGAGCATAGCCTCAAGAAACAGATAAAGACCTTTCTGCTTGTTCTGCTCATACCGTTCGTGAGCATACTGTTGCTTGCTATCTGGATGAGTATATCCTCATTCTTTGAGGGGAGAGGGCTGTTCCACGAGGTGAACATCTTCGTGCTCACCACATGCACATACATTGCCGTGCTGTTCATTGCGTACAAGTTCATCCCCAACACAAAGGTAAACATACGCCATGCAGCCATTGCGGCCACATTCTGCGGCATAGTGTTTGCCATAATGCAATATTCGGGTTCGTTGATACTGGGGCTCTTCGGCAGCTACAGGAACATATACGGCAACCTTGCAAGCCTCATGATATTCATCCTATGGATATACTTTTCGTGGACCATTTGCCTTTCCGGCTCAAGATGGAACTACCTGTTGCAGGAGGGTGACAGACTCGATGCCGAAAACCGCTTCAAGCGTCTGAGCCACAACTACCACAAATTCCTCACAATACTCACCATTGCCAAGTGCAAGGAGACGGCCAAAGAGAGCGAGAGCAACACCTTTACAATACAGGATATTGCAGGCAAGATGAACGCGGCATACGGTATTTCGCTACAGGCTGCAACAAAAATCATCTACACCATGGAGCGCAAAGGCATAATCACAGCCGACGAGAACGAACGCTACAGCCTGAACGACGAGTTTGTGCAAGGTGGCGGAATGGAGCTCGTCGGCATCCTTGACCGCGCCGGCAACAACAGCATCGACGAGATTGAGCAACGTCTCAGCGAAGAGGAAAAAGCCCTGTGGCACAGAATCAACGGAGCTGGATAAAGGCTCAATGCCGGCAGGATGCAACAAAAAAAATCGCAATTTATTTTGTTCTCCTGTCAGTTTACACTAACTTCGCGGCAGATTTCAATTAAGGGGTGCCTAAATTGTGCTGCCACAGCACAGAGGCTGAGATCATACCCAAGAACCTGATCCGGGTAATGCCGGCGTAGGGAAACGAGCTGAAAAGGGAAAAGGGAAAACGGAAAACTTGTGCAAGCGAGTGAAAACCAAGTTTACTTGAGTTTTTACAACGGCAACGCGAATGAGCGTTGCTTGCGACGACGGGAGTTTTAGCTCCCCAAAGGAGTGCGACAAGGTCGCCTCAAAGCCAAGTTTCAAGCACACAAAGTGTGGTTAAAGCGGAAAGGTGAAAAGGTGAAAACGAGTGAGCGCAACGAGTTAAAGCCAAGTTTCAAACAAAGAACCTTTCACATTTCCCATTTCAGTTTTCAGCTTTAAGGAAAACCCCATTTTCCGTTTAACCACGGAGCATGGAGGTTTCTTTTTTATGCCCCACGCTCCACAAAAAAGATTGAAATTGCAATGAAAAAAAGGACATTGCGTTGCTGCCTTCTCATGGCAGCACTACCCTCTTTGCTACAGGCACAAGAGGCAGTGAGTGACAGCCTGCATACCCATCTGCAGGAAGTGGAGATAACAGCGACACGTGCAACGGAGCTGACGCCTATTGCACACACAAACATCGGGAAGGAGCAGTTGTCCAAGATGAACACGGGAGTCGATTTCCCCTATCTCTTGTCAGCTACACCAAGCGTGGTGACAACAAGTGATGCCGGCGCGGGAATTGGCTACACCAGCCTGCGAATACGCGGCACCGACGGCACACGCATCAATGTCACCGCCAACGGCATACCGGTGAACGATGCCGAGAGCCACAACGTCTTTTGGGTTAACATGCCCGACATAGCCTCATCTGTCAAGGATATACAGATTCAGCGCGGTGCAGGAACATCCACCAACGGTGCAGGTTCCTTTGGAGCAAGCATAAACCTGCGGACCGACAGGTTCAACACACAGCCATACGGCAATATCAGCGGCTCGTACGGCTCGTTCAACACCCACAAGGCAACCTTCTGTGCGGGAACAGGTATACTCCGCGACCATTGGGCGGTCGACGTGCGCCTGTCGAGCATAGGCAGCGACGGCTACATTGAACGCGCTGCGACAAAGCTGCACTCGTTTTACCTGCAAGGAGCATATTACAGCAACAGCACAAGCGTGCGCCTCATTGCCTTTGGCGGACAAGAGCAGACATACCATGCATGGAACTACGCCACAAAGGAGGAGATGGAGCTGTATGGCCGCCGATACAACAGTTGCGGTTATATGTTCACCGACAGCACCGGCACAGACCATTACTATGATGACCAGACCGACAACTACACACAGACAAACCTCCAATTGCTCATTGACCACAGTTTCACCGAGAGTCTGAACCTTAACGTGGGGCTGCACTACACCAAGGGCGACGGCTACTACCAGGAGTACAAGAGCGGCCGCAAGTTCAAGGAATATGCCCTGCCTACATTCTTCATCGACGGTCAGGAGGTAAAAAAGAGCGACCTTGTGCGCAAAAAAGCCATGGACAACCATTTTGGTGGTGGTGTTTTTGCCCTTACATACAGAAACGAAAAGGTGACAGCCACCGCCGGCGGTGGAGCAAACCGTTACTATGGTGACCATTTCGGGCACGTGCTCTGGGTGAAGAACTACACTGGCGAGCTGCACCCCAACCATGAATATTACCGCAACAACGGCACAAAGGACGATGCAAACATATATCTGAAAGCAGAGTACCGGCCAATAGAGTGCCTGAACATATATGCCGATGCACAGTACCGCCACATCGGTTACCGTATTGACGGCAACAACGACAAATGGAACGACGCCACCGACAGCCACCAACAGCTTGCAATAGACGAGAAGTTCAACTTCTTCAACCCCAAGGCAGGTATTTCCTATTTGCCAAACGAAAGCAATAGGCTCTATGCATCGGTGGGTGTGGCACACAAGGAGCCCACACGCAACAACTACACCGACGGCAAACTGGATGAACACCCCACAGCCGAGAGACTTATTGACTACGAGGCGGGATACACTTACAACGGCAAGTTGTTCACAGCCGGGGCAAACATCTACTTCATGGACTATAAGGACCAGTTGGTGCTCACCGGCGAGCTTAACGAGATTGGTGAGCCGCTTGCAGCGAACATCCCCGAGAGCTACCGCGCCGGTATTGAGCTGACTGCGGGAGTAAAATTGCCATGCGGCTTCGGATGGGGTGCAAATGCCACATTCAGCCACAACAGAATAAAGGATTTCACCGAGGTGCTGTATGACGACAACACTTACGAGAAATGGAAAATTCACCACAGCGACACACCGCTTGCATTCTCACCCGCCATTGTAGCAAACAACACATTCTCTTATGAATGGCGCGGCATTGAGGCGGCATTGCAGTCGCAATATGTGAGCAAGCAGTACATGAGCAACTACGGAGTTGAGGAGCACGTACTCGATGCCTATTTTGTAACGAACCTGCGCCTGGCCTACTCGTTCAAACTGAAGGGTGTTAAAAAGATTACCGTGGGAGCAACCATATACAACCTTTTCAACGAGGAGTATGAGAACAACGGCTATGCCGGCAGCGGATACTACACCGACAGCGACGGCACCCGCCACCGCTACTACAACTATACAGGCTACGCTGCCCAGGCAGGCATAAATGCCATTGGGCACGTGAATATTGAACTGTAAACGAACCTAATGACTTCATAATAAGAGATATCTCCCATACGGTCGATATGACAAAATCCGCGTTATATTTGCAATGTCATTGGCTCGTTCATTTCTTAGCGACCCGCACGGCATGATTTTAATCCATGCTTCGTGCGACCAGCCGCTAATGAACTCGCCGATAACAAAACTTAGTTTTGTCATTCCGACAGAGCGTAGCGACGAGGAATCTCTACAAGCTGGAAGTAAATTATAAATACGAATGGACCAACTATTTGAAATTTTAGGAGTAATAACAGGAATAATTTACCTGTGGCTGGAGTACAAGGCAAGCATCTACCTGTGGATTGCAGGAATAATAATGCCTGCGATATACCTGTTTGTCTACTACGACGCAGGACTGTATGCCGACTTTGGAATCAACATATACTATCTGCTCATTGCCCTCTATGGTTGGGTGGCATGGAAAACGGGCTTCACCCTCTTTGGCAGCAAAGAGCCAAAGAAGGAGTTGCACATAAGCCATGCCCCACGTAGGGCGTGGATAAAGGCAACCGCTGCATTCTTTGTAGCGCTGCTGCTCATTGCATATGTGCTCATAAACTACACCGACAGCACCGTACCATGGAGCGACTCATTCACCACGGCATTGAGTATTGTGGGAATGTGGATGCTTGCCCGCAAATACATTGAGCAGTGGTGGGTATGGTGCGTGGTAGACGCGGCATGCAGTGCGCTCTACGTATATAAAGGATTGCATTTTACGGCTGTGCTCTATGCCGTTTATGCAATTATTGCTATCTTTGGATACTTCAAATGGAAAAAGTTGATGCAGAATGAAGAATCATTTGTTTGATGCCGTTATTGTGGCCGGCGGAGAATTCCCCACCACCCCGCAACCGTTGGAGGTGTTGCAGAGTGCGTCGTATGTAGTGTGCTGCGATGGTGCTGCCGACCGCTACATTGCCACAGGCCGTGTGCCCGACGCCATTGTGGGCGACGGCGATTCCATCAGTACCGTGAACAGCGAGAAATACGCACACTTGCTGCACGTCATCAGCGAACAGGAGACAAACGACCAGACAAAAGCTGTGCACCACCTGATGGAGCGCAACATGCGCCACATTGCCATTGTGGGCGCTACAGGACGGCGCGAGGACCACACAATCGGCAACATAAGCCTGCTCATTGAGTATGCCCGCAAGGGGTGCGAAGTCTGTTCCTTTACCGACCATGGCGTGTTCATACCCTGCAACGGCACCACAACGCACAAGTGCCGCAAAGGGCAACAGGTGTCAATATTCAGCATCACGGCAAGGGATTTGAGCGCCGAAGGACTGCTCTACCCAATATACGACTTCAACAACTGGTGGCAGGGAACACTGAACGAGTGTACCGGCGACGAGTTTACCATAAATGCAAGAGGAGAGTATCTGCTATTCATAAACTATTGATTCTCGAACGATTCTCCACATGAAAAAGCATTACTTTACATTGCTCTCATTTTTAATGGCATTCTACTCATGCGACAACGATATACCAGACACACCCGATGTACCGGCTATCAGAAAGATTGCCATAATGGGAGACAGCTACTCGACGTTTGAAGGATGGTCGAACAAGGACATTACAGGAAATGAGGACAACTACTTTGTCTATTACCCTCACGAATGCCCGCGGACAGGAGTGGACTGTGTTGAAAAGACATGGTGGTACATGTTGTGTCAGCAGCCTGAATTCGAGCTTGAAATTTCCAATTCTTTTTCGGGCACAGTCATTACGCACACGCACTACAACGGTGTAGACGTGGCGGGCACAGACCTGTCATTTATGAACCGCGTGGGGAAGAACCCTAATGGTGTTGATTATAACGGAGACCCGGATATCATACTTGTATTCGGCGGAACCAACGACTGCTGGGCAGGCGTGGAATTGGGCGACTATGTATACAGGAACTGGAGTGCCGATGACCTGAAATCTTTTCGCCCGGCATTCAGCAAACTTATTCACACTCTCAAGGAGCTATACCCAAATGCTACGGTATATAACATCACCAATAGTGACGATGCATTTGGTATAAGCAGTTCTTTTGCAAATTCCATGAAGAGAATCTGCAAGCATTACGGAGTGACCAACATTGTACTGGAGGATATTGAAAAGGTGGACGGACAACCCACATACGCAGGGATGCAGGACATATGTGAGCAAGTCTATTATGTATTGAAATAATATACAGGACCTGTTCAGGTATAAAACGGATGACATCACGCACTGATGTCATCCGTTTTTTATCAAATAGAGAATGGAGGGTTTACTTTACCAACACCTTTTTACCGTCGATAATGTAAATACCAGGAGCAGCAATAGCCTCTACCTTGCGACCTGCGAGGTCGTAAATGGCTTTCACATTTCCGCCTTCACCTTTAACCTCGTCAATACCTGTTGTACCTTCGCCGAAACGGAAGCTGTAAGATGCTGCGTTCATACCCTGAGCCTTTGGCAAGTATGCCTTGTGGCTGTTGTTCAACCAGGCACCGTTTGTCATTGCAGCAGCGTAGAAACCTACACCTTCTGCATCGTTGGCAAGTACGTAGGCGTTCTCTGTTACATTTGTCGCAGCAACTGTACCACGGAGAGCATTCTCGCCCTCGAAAGCAGCAGCAGTTGTGATTGCCAAGTTGTAATCACCCTGACCGGCAAGTACAACACCTGTGTTAGCAGGAACAATAGCCAAAGCATCGCTCAATGTAGCCCACTCACCGTTGATTGTCACAGTATGAGCTGTAACACCGGCAGGAACCTCAACTGCCACAGGAGCATAGAATGTAGCGTAACCGGCTGTTGTGATTTCTACAGGAAGTGAAGCAACCTCCTC
>JAZRGF010000263.1:0-4560 GCA_045644005.1 Bacteroidaceae bacterium
AAACCATAAATGTAATTGTTTTAGTAAGTGAATAGTGTTTAAATGTTGCGCGCC
This sequence comes from Bacteroidaceae bacterium, assembly GCA_045644005.1. Taxonomy (GTDB): domain Bacteria; phylum Bacteroidota; class Bacteroidia; order Bacteroidales; family Bacteroidaceae; genus HGM04593. The sequence goes on from JAZRGF010000263.1 coordinate 55, forward strand.
GGCTGTAGTGATACATCCGGCGCGTTTTTTTATGTATGAACGTAGCAATGGAAACAACGCTCCCATTGTCACGTTTGTGAAAATCAATGCTTTACTTCAGGAATACGAAGTAGACGGCAAGGACAAGGAATATCACTGCAACAAGGTGGTTCCACTGCAGTGTCTCGCCCTTGAATAGTACCGACACTATGACACCGAATACCAGGCATGAAATTACCTCCTGTATGACCTTTAGCTGCACCAGTGAGAAGGGACCGCCGTTGATGTCGGAGCCTATGCGGTTTGCGGGAATCAGGAACGAATATTCAAGCAGTGCCACACACCAGCTTATGAGTACAATTACAATGATTGATGTGTTTGGCGAAATTAGTTTCATGTCCTGGAGCTTGAGGTTTCCGTACCAGGCAAGTGTCATGAAGCTGTTCGATATCACGAGCAGCAGAATTGTGAGTAGAATCTTTGACATTGTTCGTTATTTTTACTGTTTTATTGTTTCTTTTCAATCTTTGGTGGCAACAGTGATGGCTGTATGTTGCTCATTGCTCCCCACAGGTTGTAACGCGCTTCGGGGTTCAGTGACTCAAGGTGTGCCAGCAGGTCCTTCATGCTCTTGCGGTGCGAGTCGTTCTCGTAAGGGCAGTTTTTTATCTGCGGAGGGTACTGGCGCTCAATGGCATACTCGGCAACGTTGTTTTCGTTTACAAGGCATAGCGGGCGTATGATGGTGATGGGGAACTTTTCCATTGCCATTACCGGTGCCATTGCGCTGAACGCTCCCTGGAACGTCATGTTCATGAGCATGGTCTCAATGAAGTCGTCCATGTTGTGACCCAATGCCAGCTTGTTGCAACCCAACTCCTGTGCAAGGGTGAACAGTGCCTTGCGGCGGTTCCATGAGCAGAGGAAGCAGCGCGATTTGCGCGTGTCGGTCGATGCGTCGTAGCCACTCTCGGCAATGTGTAGTTCCACTCCCAGGCTGTCGCAGAATGTGCGCAGGAAGTCGGGGTCGGCTTTGTATGGAATGTTTACCATTGTTACATGCGCTGGCACAATCGTTATCGATGGCTTGAATATGCGGCTGCGCTCGGCCATCAGCTCCAGCAGTGTCAACGAGTCCTTGCCTCCCGACAGGGCCACCAGTATCTTGTCGCCGTCGTGGAACATGGCGTAGTCCTTGGTGGCTTTGTTGAACTGCTTCTGTATCTTGCGGTATATCTTCTTCTCTTGTGTGAATTTAGGCATCGTTGTTGCGTTGTCTTGCTGTGTAGGCCGGCGGCCTTTGTTTCTTTCTTTTTTTCGGCTGCAAAATTAATCAAAAAGCGGCATTGGCGCAATTTCTCTCTTCTACTTTTCGTTGCCGGGCATCCACGGGCGGCCGTTTTTCCTTAATTTATTTAAAAAAAAGCCTTTTTGATGGATGTTGTATTTTTTATTGCTATATTTGAAAATCCTATTCAGTATTGAACTTTTTTATGAAAAGAATATTTGTCATATGTATGTTGCTTCTTGCGGCTGTCTCTCCGCTGCTTTCCCAAAGCAGGGATGCCATGAAGAAGATGTTCGACGAGGGGCGTTTCGAGGAGTCAAAGCCCATATTCGAGAAGCTGCTTGCCAAGAATCCCAAAAACAGCGAGTATAACTATTGGTATGCTGCCTGCTGTCTGGAGACTGCCGATACGGTAGATGTAGAAGAGATGCTTGAGTTTGCAGCGTCGCGCAATATTGTCAAGGCACATTGGTATCTGGGCTATTGGTACTTCATGCGGCAGGATTACTCCCAGGCGTCGGAGAACTATGGCATTTTTGTTGACGAGACAAAAGACGACTCCCTGTGCAATGTGGCACAGCAGAGAATGAACATGTGCGACAGGCTCTACCGCATGGTACGCAACAGCGAGATTGTCTGCTTCGTAGACAGTTTTGTGGTCAACAAGCAGGATTTTCTTTCGGTATATACAATGGGTAGCGATGTGGGACGTGTGACCACTTGTGCCAATTATTTCAAGGACCCCGACCTGCCGGGTCACCTCAACGAGACCCAACGTGGCATGGATATCTTTTTCTCCGACGAGAATGATGATGATGCTCCGCTGCTGAAGCTCTACCGCCGCTCGAAGGTGGGCGACAGTTGGGGTGGCGTGCAGCCTATTTTAGGGTTTGACACCAAGGGTAACGATGACTATCCCTTTATGCTGTCCGATGGTGTGACACTCTATTTTGCCAGTGACGGCGAGGGCTCCATTGGTGGCTATGACATCTTTGTGTCGCGCATGGACACCGAGAGCGGGCGTTTCTTCCGCCCCGACAATGTGGGTATGCCGTTCAACTCAACGGCCAATGACTATATGCTTGCAATAAACGAGGTCGCCAACCTGGGATGGTTTGTCAGTGACCGTAATCAGCCCCAGGGTAAGGTGTGTGTCTATGTGTTCATCCCCAACGTGGAGAAGAAGAGGGTGGACGTGGCTACCATGGGCTATGCCAAGGCGCTTGAGATTGCAAACATCGCATCCATCGCCGCCACGCAGACCGATGCCGATGCCGTGCGCCGTGCGCACCAGCAGATGACCATGCTGCTGTTTGTCCGCGAAACAAATGCCAACAACGGCGAGTTTCTTTTTGTTGTGGACGACCTGCACGACTATAAGTCGCTTTCCGAGTTCAAGAGCGCCGAGGCCCGTGAGCTCTATCGCGAGTGGCGCGAGCGCGTGCAGCAGCATGAGCGTGACATTGAGCAGCTTGCTGCTTTACGCGACGGGTATGCCCGCTCATCGGCTGCTGCCAAGCATGAGATGCGACAGGAAATCTTACTGCTTGAGCGCAAGGTCGAGGAGGATGACCTGGCGATAAAGCGGATGGAGTATGAGGTGAGGCGCATTGAACAGGGCGCGCTCTACGGCAACGAAAATTGAAAGGAACAATAAATTAAAATGATATGGATATATTGATAACAGCTCTGCTTGTGCTTTTTGCCACAGCAATGTTGGTGGTCGAGGTGGCTTTTATCCCCGGTTTCGGCTTCACCGGTACGTTGGGAGTGTTGTCCATGGTAGGCTCGGTGTTCTATGCCTTTATGCTGTTGGGAACCCTTGCCGGTTGGATAACGTTGCTCCTTTGTGTTCTCATCTGCATATCGCTTTTCCTGTGGGCCTTGTATGGCAAATCGCTCGACAGGATGGCGTTGAAGAAGAATATCGACTCCACTGTCAATGAACAGGATATGTCGCTCTTCTCCGTGGGTGACCGTGGCATTACCAGGACGCGCCTTGCACTCATTGGCGAGGCACTCATAAACGGCAAGGTAGTCGAGGTGAAGTCCGAGGACGGCTTCATTGACGAGCGTCAGGAGATAGTGGTCATACGCATATCGGGCGACTCTATTTTTGTTGAGAAAGTAAACGATAGTAAATAATTAAAAACCTTTGAATTATGGAAGCTAACTTCTTATTTATCGGTGGCGTTGTAGTGGGGTTGATAATCGGTCTGGCGGTCTTCTTCCACTATGTTCCTTTCATGCTCTGGCTGTCGGCCAAAGTATCGGGTGTACAAATCTCGCTCTTGCAGCTCTTTCTCATGCGCATTCGTAATGTGCCCCCCGGCACAATCGTACAGGCTATGATTGAGGCTCACAAGGCGGGCCTTGAGAATATTACACGTGACAGCCTCGAGGCTCACTACCTTGCCGGCGGTGACGTGGAGAAGGTTGTACACGCTCTTGTCTCTGCTTCGAAGGCAAACATCGAACTCTCGTTCCAGATGGCGACAGCCATTGGCCTTGCCGGCCGCGATGTGTTCGAGGCCGTGCAGATGTCCGTTAACCCCAAGGTTATTGACACCCCTCATGTCACAGCTGTGGCAAAGGACGGTATCCAGCTCATTGCCATTGCACGTGTTACCGTGCGCGCCAACATCAAGCGTCTTGTGGGTGGTGCCGGTGAGGACACTGTTCTTGCGCGTGTAGGCGAGGGTATCGTTTCGTCAATCGGTTCGGCTGAGAGTCACAAGGCTGTGCTCGAGAACCCCGATTCAATCTCTAAACTGGTGCTCAAGAAGGGACTCGATGCCGGCACGGCCTTTGAGATTCTCTCCATTGACATTGCCGACATTGACATAGGTAAGAACATCGGTGCAGCCCTGCAGATTGACCAGGCCAACGCCGACAAGAATATCGCTCAGGCCAAGGCCGAGGAGCGCCGCGCCATGGCTATCGCTCTTGGGCAGGAGAACAAGGCCCGCGCACAGGAGGCACGTGCTCACGTTATTGAGGCCGAGGCCGAGGTGCCAAGAGCTATGGCCGAGGCGTTCCGCAATGGTAACTTGGGTATCATGGACTACTACAGGATGAAAAATATCCAGGCCGACACAGCAATGCGCGACAACATTGCAAAGGATTGATGTGTTGAATATTCGTAGTTATTAATTGATACGATTATGAAACGTTATTTTGCCCCTTCGGAATTGCTCATTGAACCCAATGGAGCTATATATCATTTAGGCTTGAAGCCT
>JAZRGF010000264.1:0-15247 GCA_045644005.1 Bacteroidaceae bacterium
TTATTTCGACAGGCGGAGCCTGTATTGCAATTACTTTTTCTTGCCGTTGTACTCGTCTGAAACGGTCAACTTAGCACGTCCCTTTGCGCGACGAGCTGCCAATACGCGACGGCCATTCTTTGTAGCCATTCTCTCACGGAAACCGTGCTTGTTCTTTCTCTTTCTGTTAGAGGGTTGGAATGTTCTTTTCATCGTCTTTTTATATTTTATATTGTTTTATATTCGTTTTTTAGACTTTTCGCTTTACAGCTTGCAAAATTACTCTTTTTTTTCATATTGGCAAAGTTTTTACGATGTATTTTTGCTTTTTTATCTCTTTCTCACGGCTGTTGTCTTTGGTGGCTGTTCCTTGCCTGCAGGGTGTTGTTGGTGCGGTTGTTGCGTATGCGCCAGCAGTAATGTGCTTTAATGCCCTTTGTTTGCATGTACAGCCAAATTTTTTTAATATAATTTGCATAAATCCAATATTAAATTGTACCTTTGGAAACAACCTTGGATGTTTGTGTAAAAGAAGATATTGTAATTAACCTTTATATTAATAAAAAATGAAACCTACACTTTTTGTATTGGCTGCCGGTATGGGTAGCCGTTATGGTGGCTTGAAGCAGTTGGACGGTCTTGGTCCAAACGGTGAGACAATCATGGACTACTCAATTTTCGATGCTATCCGTGGTGGATTCGGTAAGTTGGTGTTCGTTATTCGCAAGGATTTTGAGCAGGACTTCCGTGACAAGGTATTGAGCAAGTATGAGGGCCACATCCCAACAGAGTTGGTGTTCCAGGCAATTGACAATCTTCCCGAGGGCTTTGCTGTTCCCGAGGAGCGTACTAAACCTTGGGGTACAAACCATGCTGTATTGATGGGTAAGGACGCTATCAACGAACCTTTTGCAGTTATCAATGCCGATGACTTCTATGGTCGTGATGCATTTGCTGTTATGGGCAAGTGGCTGAGCGAGCTTCCCGAGGGCAGCGAGGGCAAGTATTCAATGGTTGGTTTCCGCATTTGCAACACTCTCAGCGAGAACGGTAGTGTAGCTCGTGGTGTTTGTGAGAAGAACGAGCAGAACATGTTGACTGGTGTTGTTGAGCGTACAGAGATTATGCGTGTTGATGGCCCAATCTGCTACAAGGACGAGGAGGGCGCATGGCAGCCTGTTGGCGAGGAGACTCCTGTTTCTATGAACTTCTGGGGCTTCACTCCTGACTACTTCAAGCACTCTGAGGAGCAGTTCGTTGATTTCTTGAAGGAGAATATTGACAAGCCAAAGGCTGAGTATTTCATCCCATTGGTTGTAAATAACCTGACAACTACCGGTAAGGCTTCTTGCGAGGTTCTTGATACAACTGCAAAGTGGTTTGGTGTAACATATGCTGCTGACCGTCCTGCAACTGTTGAGAAGATTCAGTCTCTTGTTGAGGCAGGTGAGTATCCTAACAAGTTGTTCTGATAGTTGGAATAATGATACAAAAATAGGCTTCGCAATTTGAAGCCTATTTTTGTATCATGAAAACTGTGCACAGAGATATCTTCCATGCGGTCGATATGGCACCAACGCTGTTTTCTTGGGAATTTCTTACTCTGTAATTTCTCCCTCCAGGCTCTTGCTCATGAGACGGCGTACCTCCTCTGTTGGGAGTCCCTTGCCGAACAGGTACATGAGCTTTGTGAGCGCAGCCTCAACGGTGGAGTCCTTGCCGCTGATGACACCCGCGTCGAGCAGTTGCAGGCCGGTCTCATAGACTTCCATGTGCACGCTGCCACCGGCGCACTGTGTTATGTTGATGATTATCTTTCCCTCTGCGGTTGCTTTTTTGAGGGCATCGATGAGCCATTTCTTGCGTGGGGCGTTACCGGCACCGAATGTGCGGAATATTACACCTTTCAACTCTCTGTCGCCAAGCACTTTCTCTATAATCTCCTGCTTGATGCCCGGGAAGAGGGAGAGAATGATTATGTTGTTGTTGTACTCGTAGTGTGCCTTGAGCTTGCGCCCGGGGATATACTTCTTTATGTTGTTGGTGTAGTACTGTATGCTTGTTCCGGCTACTCCAAGCGGTGGATAGTTGTTTGAACCGAATGCTCCGAAACTCTCGGAGTTGATTTTTGTGGTGCGGTTGCCACGCATGAGCTTTTCTTGGAAGAAAACGCATACCTCGGGAACAATGGGTGAGCCGTCGGGGTTCTTGGCTGCTGCAATCTCTATGGCTGTAATGAGGTTCTCTTTGCCGTCTGTGCGCAGTGCACCGATGGGCAGCTGGCTGCCGGTGAGGACGACGGGTTTCATCAGGTCCTCGAGCATGAAACTGAGTGCCGATGCGGTGAATGACATTGTGTCGGTGCCATGGAGTATTACAAAACCGTCGTAAAGGTCATAGTTCTCCTCAATGATTTTGACTATGCGGCTCCACAGCTCGGGTTCCATGTCCGATGAGTCTATAGGGGGGGTAAAGGTCTTTGAGTCGATGTTGATGTTGAACTGCTTCAACTCGGGAACATGATTGAGCAGATGGTTGAAGTTGAAACTTTCCAATGCTCCTGTCTCGGGGTTCTGTATCATGCCGATTGTTCCACCGGTGTAGATGATGAGTATTGATGCCTTGCTGCTCATGGTTTTATAATTATAATATGTCCTTTATCTCTAACAAATGTCTTACTTCGTGTGTTGGCTTGAATGCGTGTCCGCTTTTGCCGCAGGGGTTGTAGTAAATACTGTCCATTCCTATGTTTGCAGCACCGACGATGTCGGTGTCGAACATGTCGCCAATCATTATGCTCTCCTCCAAAGCCGACGAGGTGTGGTTGAGGGCATGCTCGTAGAGCCTGCGGTCGGGTTTGTTCACGCCTATGTCTTCGGACAGTATCAGCGCGTCAAAGTATCCTTCAATGCCTGCTGTATGCATTTTGCGCGACTGCAGTTCCTTGAAGCCGTTTGAGAGTATGTACATGTTGTACTTTGGCCTCAGGTACTCCAGTAACTCTATGGCTCCGGGGACAAGGTGTCCTTTTGTGGGGATGCGCCCAAGCGCCTCGCGGCAAAAGGTGTCGGCGAGTTGTTGGTCATTGACTCCAACAACCTCAAGCGGGTGGCTGTAGCGACGGCGGTTGAGCTCCTCCTTCGTTATCTTGCCCTCGCCGTATATGCGCCACAACTCAAGGTTGTAGGGGGTGTATATTGACATGTATTGCTCAAATGAGTCAAAGTATCGCTCATAGTGCAGCATGTCATATGTCTCGTTGAACGATTCGCGCGATGCTGCCGAAAAGTCGTAGACAGTGTCGTCGAGGTCAATGAACAGGTTGCGGTATCTTGTCATCTTGTTTTTTTATTTTTCAGCGTTGTCTGCTTCGCGCATTGCCTTGTTATAGCATTCGCGGCACAATGGCTCATATTCCATCTTCTCGCCAAGGAGTACCTGTTTCTCGCCATCGACCAGGCGGTGTGAGACGTATGCCAGGTTGCCGCATTTCACGCAGATGGCGTGTACTTTGGTCACCGAGTCGGCAACAGCCATGAGTGCTGGCATTGGACCGAAAGGCTGGCAACGGAAATCCATGTCAAGGCCGGCAATGATTACGCGTATGCCGCGGCGGGCAAGCTCGTTGCACACCTCTACAAGCCCGTTGTCAAAGAACTGCGCCTCGTCAATGCCCACAACGTCTACATCGCTGGCAAGCTGCAGGATGTTTGCCGATGACTCTATTGGGGCAGAGGTGATGTGGTTGCTGTCGTGAGAGACTACTTCTATATTGGAGTAGCGGGTGTCGAGTGCTGGCTTGAAGATTTCTACCTTCTGGCGTGCGAACTTGGCTCTCTTGAGGCGGCGGATGAGTTCCTCGGTCTTGCCGGAGAACATTGAACCGCAGATGACCTCAATGCGGCCACGGCGCGTGGTCTCCATTTGGTTGAATTCAGAAAATATGTTCATTGGTATAATTGTGTCGTATTTTTCTTATAAATGCAAAGATAATCAATAAAGGGAAAAAAGGTGGCTTTATTGTTTGTAAGTTTTCAACAAACGCGCTTGTAGCGCTTATTCAAAACTTTTGGCAATTTTAAAACGGGTTCTTGATATTTTATATTTAATTTGCATAATATTTAATGACAGATTTATTATGGGAATGTTATATGTTGTGCCCACGCCGGTGGGTAACCTTGAGGATATTACATTGCGTGCGATAAGGATTCTGCGCGAGGCGGATTTTGTGCTTGCCGAGGATACGCGTACGTCGGCAAAACTTTTGAAGCATCTTGATATTCAGGTGCCGATGTTCTCGCATCATAAGTTCAACGAGCACAAGACCGTGGGCTCGCTCGTGGAGCGCATAAATACCTGTGAAAAGCACGTAGCGCTTATTTCTGACGCCGGCACACCTGCAATTTCAGACCCTGGTTTCATGCTGGTGCGTGAGTGCGTGAGGAATGGCGTGGAGGTACAGTGCCTGCCGGGAGCAACGCCTTTTGTGCCTGCGCTGGTGTGCTCGGGCTTGCCATGTGACAAGTTTGTGTTCGAGGGGTTCCTGCCACAGAAGAAGGGTCGCCAAACGCGCCTTAACTTCCTGAAGGATGAACAGCGTACGACAATCTTCTACGAATCGCCCTACAGGGTGCTCAAGACCTTGACACAGCTTGCCGAGGTATTCGGTGCCGACCGTCAGGCGGCAGCGGTGAGGGAGATTTCGAAATTGCATGAGGAGTGTGTGCGCGGAACGCTTGCCGAGCTTGTGCAACATTTCACCGCAAACGAACCGCGCGGCGAGTTTGTGTTGCTTGTCGGCGGTATTGAGGATAAACGTCAGGCCGACAAGGAGTGATCGCGGCTCAAACGTGTTGAACATTTTTTTGAAACTTTTGTATGAAACAGAACGAGATAACCGTAGGGCGTTTCTTGCGCATTCTGCTCATTGCCATAGTTGTTGTGGCGGCCTATTTTGTGCTTGACAGCCTCAGTGGTGTGTTGTTGCCGTTTGCCATAGCGTGGCTGCTGGCGTATATGCTCAACCCTCTTGTAAACTTTGTGCAGAACAGGATGCGGGTGAAATACCGTTCCTTGTCAATTGTAATAGCAATGCTTTTTGTCGGTGCAGTGCTGTATGGTCTCTTTATGCTTGTGGTGCCTTCAATGTTCCGCGAATTGTATGCGTTGAAGGATATAACAGTCTCTTTTCTTGGTAAGAATATAAACGACGGTTCCATACCTGCGCCCATTATGGAGTTCTTCAGGGAACTGTCGTCGCAGTATGGCTTTGCCGAACTGTTGCAGAGCCAGAGCGATGCCGGCCTGGTTGAAATGTTGCTTGAGCGCCTGCAGATGCTGTTGCTGGGTACGGTGGATATCCTGGGTCAGGTGCTGACGGTCTCCTTGATAATGCTTTATCTCTTTTTTATCCTCTTTGATTTTGAACGTGTTTCAAAGGGATGGCAGCCTTATATCTCAAAAAAATGGCGCGATGTGGTGTCGAAGCTCTGGAGCGATATGGTATACGGCATGAACCAATATTTCCGTGGCCAAGTGCTCGTTGCATTCTGTGTAGGAGTGCTCTTCACCATTGGTTTCCTGATTATTGATTTTCCCGCAGCCATAGCATTCGGAATGTTCATCGGTATGCTTAATCTTGTGCCCTATCTGCAGGTGGTGTCGGTGTTGCCGATGGCTCTCCTGGCAATGTTGAAGGCCGCAAATACCGGTGTCGGCTTCTGGCCCATAATGCTTGGCGCATTGGCTGTGATGCTGGTAGTGCAGCTTATTCAGGATCTTTTTCTCGTGCCAAAGATTATGGGCAAACGAATGAACCTGCACCCTGCAGTAATCCTGTTGTCGCTCTCCATCTGGGGGCATCTGCTTGGGGTGTTGGGTATGATTGTGGCATTGCCGTTGACAACGCTGCTGTTGGCATACGTACGCCGTTACAATGAGATAGCCGAGACGTCGGGTAGTTCCGAGGAGTATATCCTGAAAGAGGCAATAGACAGTGCTCATATCAAAAAGAAGAAAAAAGTGGTGGACAAGCCCGTTGACAACCCTCAGGGGAGTGAAGAGTGATGTGCTTGAGCACAGTTACATGCCTTGAATCCACTTTGATGTATTACGCTGCAACAAAAAATATGCAAAAAGTTTGCTGTTTTAAAAAATAGTAGTATCTTTGCACTCGCTTAACGGCAATTAGGTAGACTCGCTAGCTCAGCAGGTAGAGCACATCCCTTTTAAGGATGGGGTCTTGGGTTCGAGCCCCAAGCGAGTCACTGCAAAAGAGGAAAGTGCAAGCTTTCCTCTTTTTGTTTTATGGAATTTAATGAATATGATTACACGCTGTTATCTTGAAATAACCAATATCTGTAACCTTGACTGTCTTTTCTGTCCAAAGACGTCGAGGGAGAAGCGTAGCCTGTCGCCGGAGGAGTTTGACCGCCTTACCGACAAGCTGCGCGGCAAGATTAAATTCCTCTATTTCCACCTCATGGGTGAACCTTTGCTGCACCGTCATTTGCCCGAGTTTATTGAGATGGCGCGTGAGAAGGGATTCATTCCGGTGCTCACTACAAATGGAACATTGTTGTCGCGTGCACAGGCCGTGATGGACGCGCGTCCCTACAAGATGCAGGTCTCTCTGCATTCCCATGAAGGTAATGGAAAGGATAACTTGCAGCAGTATGTTGACGAGACAATGCATTTTGCCATTGAGGCGGCTGCGAAAGGTGTGATAATGGTGCTGAGGCTGTGGAACCAGGGCGGTTATGAAAAGGAGAATGAGCGACTGCTGGATATGGTGGCCGGGTATATTCCACGTCCGTGGACTGCATGCCAGAATGGTTGGAGGCTTGCCGATAATATTTTCATTGAGTATGGCCGTATGTTTGAGTGGCCCGAGGGTGAGAAATCCGAGAATGGCGAACAAGAGGCTTTCTGCTATGCCTTGCGCAACCAGGTTGGTGTGCTTGTGGACGGAACGGTGGTGCCTTGTTGTCTTGACAGTGCCGGAGCGCTGGCGCTTGGCAATCTTTTCGAACAGAGCCTTGACGAGGTGCTTGCATCACCGCGTGCAAAGGCTATCTATGACGGTTTTACACAGCACAGGGCTGTGGAACCGCTATGCCGCCGTTGCGGGTATGCTGCGCTGATAAAATAAAACTGAAAACTGAAAACTGAAAGGTGAAAACTGAAAGGCATAGGTTTTGGACGTTTCCACTTTTTCTTTTCAAGCAACTTTAATATTTGCTGTGCTCGTTGCGTGTGAAAATAAATTTTCACCCACTCGCTTGCACAAGCTTTCCGCTTTAACCGCACTTCGTGCGGTTGAACCTTGGCGGTACTCGCTGTGAAACGCCAAAGCAATCTTCGCCAACTAACTTCGTTGATTTTTCGTACGCTCGCAATAAAAGTTAAAACAAGTTTTACTTTCACTCGCTTAATTGAAAAATTCGCTCATTGGTACGAGTTTTCCGTTTTAATCCCACTTCGTGTGATTGAACCCCGGCTGCATTCGCTGTAAAACGCTAAAGCGAGCTTTCCGTTTCGCTCATTGGCGCGGGCTTTCCGTTTTCCGCTTTCACCTTTATAAGAGTCTTGTTATTGCATCCTGGTATTTGCGTGAGATGGGGATGCTTTCGTAGTTCTCCTGTTTCAGTTCGGCAACAATAATTCCTGCGTTGTCGCGATGTACAATCTTTATATATGCGGGGTTTATGAAGTAGGACCTGTGGCATCGTACAAGGCCGCGCTTGGCGAGCGTCTCTTCGAGTGCTTTCATTGACGAGCGCAGGATGAATTTTTTTGTCCTGTTCTGGTCCTGATAGTGTATCTGCACGTAGTTGTCTTCCGATTTTATGAAAATTACAGCCTCCGGTGCAATTACAAGGCGCAGTTTCTTGTATTCGTCGTAGAAGCGTATCAGGGAATTGTCATCGCCGGCACACTTTTCCTCGTTGTTCTTTGCGTATAACTCATATCCAAGCCACAGAATGCTGTAGGGGTATATGGCGGTTGTTGTTATAAGCACTATTATTGTTCCTGCAATTTCAAAGTAGGAGACCGGTTCTTTCAGCATCAATGTGACATAGAGCGAGACAAACAATGCTGCTACAATCATCTCGGCGAAGCACCACAATGTATATATGGTGCGTGAAACGCTTTTGTATCGGCCAACGAGGTAGAGCCATCCTCTTGTTATGGAGATTGATACGAGGGTGATGCAGAATATTATGCTTGCGTTGAATGCAAAGGTCGCGTGCGGCATATCGAGCAGCTCGTGAATGCCGAGCGGCTTGTAGAATGTTATGAATATCAGTACGAATATTGGTATAACCAGTGAGTGTATAATGGTGCAAACACCGCTTAACATAAAGTTCTTCATATCTTTCTGTACCTATCTTTGTAGGGACAAAGATAAACAAATATTGTCAAATTCCCCTTAAACTACGGCTTTTATCCCTAAATCCATGCTTTTGTCCCGGACTGCTCGTACCTATAACAAAAATTATACTGTCTGCATGGTGTAATGTAATTTTGTACCGGAATCAAATTAAATACATGATGGAAAAGAAAAAGATAACAGCACTTGGTGACTCGTTGACACGCGGTGTTGTGCTGAATGAGAAAAACAGATATTCTATTTTGGATAACAGTTTCATTGATATAATAGGTGACTCTCTTGGACTGGACATAACTAATTATGGCAAATTCGGGTGCACCGTTGATTTTGGTGAGCTGATGGTTGAGCGTCATGCCGACGAGATTTCCTCATCGGACTACACTCTGCTTGAGTTCGGTGGAAATGATTGCGATTTTTATTGGGGACGGATTGCCGATAGCCCGGCCGATGAACATTTCCCGAAGACTATCCTCGATTCCTTCAAGGAAAAATTCGGCAAGCTCATAGAGAGTGTGCGTGCATTAGGCTCCAAGCCTGTAATAATATCACTGCCTCCAATAGACTCGGAGTATTACTTCTCTTTCATAAGCCGTTTTATGAATGCCGGGCAAAGGGATAACGTCTTCAATTGGTTGGGCGGTGATATAAGTGTAATCAGCCGTTGGCACGAAATGTATAACAGAGCGTTGTTTGAGATTTCGAGACTGCTGCAGGTGCCAATCATTGACATTACCACTCCTTTCGACAAGCATCAGGGAACCATGAGAACACTTTACTGTGCCGATGGAATACATCCGAATGCCGAGGGACATAAGCTCATTGCGGCCTCGATAGCGCAGAAAAGTGATATTTTAAGCTGATGCTTGAATATTTCAGTGTTTCTTTGCTGTAGGTTCAGTAATTTTTACTTATTTTAACACCACAAACACAAAGCTGTATATTATATGAATCAGATTTATCGTAGATTGAAGAAGATGCGTGAAAAGTATATCGATACTTTGGCAAAGCTCTATGACTATGCCACAGCAGTATATTCAAAAAAGACATACACCCAATGGTATGATACAAAGGAGGGCTCTTACACCTATGCCACGTTCAAGAACGAGTGTGATGCATTGTCAAAGGTGCTCACACAATATGGCATTGGTGCCGGTGACAAGGTGGCTATCCTTTCGACGAATATGCCGAACTGGTCTGTGGCATTCTTCTCGACAGTAGCATTCGGGCGCATCTCTATTCCAATTCTGCCCGACAGCTCGGAGAACGAGGTAACCAATATCATCAACCACTCCGAGAGCAAGGTGTTGTTTGTTGCAAAGAAGATGGTTGGCAAAATTTCCAAGGAAGTGATGGAGAAGATGACGCTTGTGATAGAGCTTGATACGCTCGAAATAATAAAGGCCGATGAGGAGAAGTTTACCTGTGACGGCCGCACAGCAGTTCCTACTCCTGACGAGATTGCTACCATAATATATACATCGGGCACAACAGGTAGTGCAAAAGGTGTGGTGCTTACTCACCGCAACCTTGCATCGAATGTCATTACCTGTTATCACTCGTGCAAGAGAACCGAGAAGGACCGTTGGCTGTCCATTCTTCCAATGGCTCACACGCTTGAGATGACGCTTGGTATGCTCTATCCAATGTATACCGGCTCAACGGTCTATTATTTGCCCAAGCCGCCGGCAGCACCGCTCTTGCTTAAGGCTATGAAGATTGTGAGGCCTACTACAATGCTCACAGTTCCCATGATTATAGAAAAGGTGTACAAAGGCAGTGTGTTGCCAACCATAAAGAAGAGCCGCACGCTCACTTGGATGAACAAGCACATGCGTTGGCTCATGTGCCGTATAATTGGCATGAAACTTAAAAAGACCTTTGGCGGTTGCATTAGTTTCTATGGCATTGGTGGTGCAAAGCTTGACCCCGAGGTTGAGGAGTTCCTGTTGAAGGCGCGTTTCCCCTATGCTATCGGCTATGGCCTTACAGAGACATCGCCACTGTTGGGATATGCCATGGATGGATGGAGGGCTGTAGGGTCATTCGGCTATCCGGTATACAATGTAAAACTCAAACTTCATAACGTGGATCCTGCTACAGGTGAGGGTGAGATTGGTGCCAAAGGACCAAATGTTATGCTTGGCTACTATAAGGACCCTGTGCGTACAAAGAGTGTCTTTACCGAGGATGGATGGTTCCGTACAAGCGACATTGCCGTTCAGGACGAGAAGGGTCGCTTCTACATCAAAGGTAGGAACAGCAATATGATTCTTGGCCCTTCGGGCGAGAATATCTACCCCGAGGAGATTGAAAATGTGTTGAACAATGTGGAAGGTGTGGGTGAGTCTATCGTTGTGGAGCGCAATGGCCGTCTTGTGGCTCTGGTATCGCCCGCCGAGGGATTCATTGAGTGGGACAAGGCTACAGAGGACAAGTTCTACGAGAAACTTGCGCATTGGAAGGCAAAGATACTTAGTATAACAAACAAGAGTGTGAACAAATCTTCTCAGGTCAGTTCAATTGAGGTTATGAAGGAGCCGTTTGAAAAGACTGCTACACAGAAAATCAGACGTTTCAAATATAAGGAGTCTGCTCCTACGGTTGAAGAAGAGGAAAAGAAGAAGTGATGTCTCGTTCCTGAAAACAAAAACGGTTTAGAGTTGTTTGGTATATTGTAGTCACCTGTGGCATTGGACAAGTGTTGCAGGTGATTCTTTATTATCCTTAAGCGGGATGAACAATCTGTTTATAAACCTTTAAACCGGAACAATTATGAGAAAATGCTATTGTTCGCCAGTGGCTGAGAGTATTTGTGTAAAGACGTATGTCATTGCTGCATCTACCGATGCGCTAAGGTCTGTGCAGAAACCTGGTGGTCTTGAGACCGATGAATCCTCCGCCACCTCTTCATGGGGTAGTATATGGGAGTAAAAAAGAGTGCTTGCGTGGCGCAAGCACTCTTTTAAGATGTATTCGATAGGTTATTTACCTACAGGTGAAATGCGTAGCTTGTAGCTCAACTCCTCGTTTGGAACGCAGTATACTGGGAGGGTACCTACGTCGTGGCCGCAAGATGCGTTACCCACACCACGCAACCATGCATCGAGGTGGAGCACGGTGTATGGACGTGCCTCCATTTCCCAATAGTGCTGTGCGTGCATGAGGTCGGCATCGGTGTATGGGAGTGCCGAGAAACTTACATTACCCTCGGTCTCAATCTTCACACCCTGGCCGTTGCCATCGGTGAGTAGGAGTTCACGCAAGCCCTCACGGCTGCCACTGCTCTGTGGCTTCACATAACGGTCGGCCATCTCGCCTGTAGTCTTTGTGGTGTAGCGTCCAACCATTACGCCATCCTTGCGGTCAATGGTGTTCTCCCAAGGACCGTAAGCATAGTAGCTTACATTGCTCAATGAGTTGTCAATGTTGCATACAAGGCCGGCACGGCGCAAGTCGCCATTCTTTGGGATGAACTTTGCGTCAACGTCCACAATACCCTGTGGATAGATTGTGTAGTTGATTTCAGTGTCGCAGAGTGAACCCTTGCGTACTGTCTTTACAACAGTGTTGCCGTTCTCCTCAACAACATTGATCTCACCGTTTGCCTCAAGGCCGTTGGCAGTGTTGCCGAATCGGTCATTCTCAATCCAACGGTGGTTGTCATAGATGAAGCCCTGGCCATCGGCAATGATGTTCTTGCCGCCGAATGCAAGTGCTGTTAGCTGTGCTGTCTCTGCATCAAATGTCAACTGAACTTTGTCATTGCCGATAACAGTCTCGTGGAGCGATGATGTTGCAGCAAGTGGGTTGCCCTTTGACTTAATTGCTGCCAGTGGAGCACGCTCGGCAAGTGTGAACTGGGCTGTTGCCACTTCGTGGCCGGCTGGAGCAAATGACTGTGCCTTGCGGTATACAACGTGTATGTTGATGAGCAACTCGTCGCCCTTCTTGATAGCCTTGTTGATATTCGCCTTTCTCACAGTGAGCCATACCTTGCCTGTCTGGCCGCTCTCGGTGTGGGGAATCGCTGCACGCTCTGTGTATACAATGTTTCCGTTCTTCACAATGTCGTAGATTACATCGAATTCGTTGAGGTTTGTGAAGTTGTACTTGTTCTTCAACGCAATGGTAACGATACCGCCGTCGAATTCGGTGTTCACCTCGGGCATTGTGATGTCAACGAACTGGTGTGCTGCCTTTACCTCCTTGAGTTTTGCACCCTCCTCGCGTGTTGGAGATACAACACCGTTTGAGCAGAAGTTACCCTGGTGTGGGCCTGGGTAGTCATAACCGGTGTGTATGCGGTAAACACCCTCCTTCATCTCCTGTGGGTCATAGATAGCCTGGTCAACCCAGTCCCAAATACAGCCACCGATGCAAGAGTTCGATGCCTCGATCTTCTGCCAATATTCCTTGAGATTGCCGATAGCATTACCCATTGCGTGTGCGTATTCGCAGATGAACATTGGCTTGTCGAGGTCATTGGTATACTTGTCCATCCATGCCTGTCCTGGGTACATCTTTGAGTAGAAGTCGCTGAAACGTCCACCGCCGTAGTCACCGCTTGAGCGTGTTCCCTCGTAGTGTACGGGGCGGCTGTCGAGGCGCTTTGCCTCGTCATAGCATGGGCCGAAGTTGCTGCCGTTGCCGGCCTCGTTACCCAAGCTCCACATTACAACGCTGGCATGGTTGCGGTCACGCAATACCATGCGGTTGATGCGGTCAACGAATGCAGGAATCCATGACTTGCGGTCAGAGAGGCTCTGGTTCGCGTGGTTCTCAAGGTCGGCCTCGTCGCAGCAGTAAAGACCATAGTAGTCATACATCGCGTACATCTTTGCAGCATTGGGGTAGTGGCTTGTGCGTACGGTGTTGATGTTGTTCTGCTTCATGAGCTTTACATCCTGCAACATTGACTCTGTTGTAACTGCGCGGCCATAGACTGGGTGTGTGTCGTGACGGTTGACACCCTTGAAGAATACTCTCTCGCCGTTGATGTATACGAGTGAATTCTTTATTACGATTTCGCGGAAACCATATTTTGTAGAGAATGCCATCTCTTCGTTCTCATCCTCGTCGTACTGCATGATACGTACGGTGTAGAGATTTGGCTTCTCGGCGCTCCAGAGCTTGAGGTTGAATACCTCGAGCTTGATGTTGCCGCTTGGCGATGCAATCTTGGCAGCAGTGTTCACTGTTGTCTCCTCGCTTGCAACAAGCTCGCCGCTTGGGTCATAGACTTCGGCCTTGATGGTCTTGAGACCTGGGAGGAAATCCCTGTTGTCAATCTCGAAGTTGATGTTCATGTCGGCGCTGAAGTGGTCGGCCGAAATCTTGCTTGTGATGTAGTGGTCGCGAACGGCTGCCAAAGGCACGTTGTAGAGGTATACATCGCGGAAGATACCGCTCATGCGGAACATATCCTGACACTCCAGGTATGAACCGTCGCTCCAACGGAATACCTGCACGGCAAGTTTGTTCTCGCCCTTCTTCAGGTAGTTGGTGATGTCGAACTCGGCAACGTTGTTGGCACCCTGGGTGTAACCTACGTACTCACCGTTGAGCCATACGAATGCAGCAGAGTAGATACCGCCGAAATGGATGAATGTGCGACGGCCGTCCCAATCCTCGGGAACCTCGAATGTACGTATGTATGAGCCTACAGGGTTGATGCCGTAGTTCTTGCCGTTGTCGTTGTAACCCGGGCGCGCCTTGATAGCCGGTGGTGTGTTGGCATGTGGGTACTCCACATTGTTGTAGATTGGTTTGTCATATCCATACATCTCCCAGTTCGATGGTACCGGAAGTTCGTCCCAACCGCTTGCGTCGAAACCTGTCTCAAAGAAGTCGAGCGGACGCTGTTCGGGCTCGCTCACCAAATTGAACTTCCATGTGCCGTTAAGGCTCTGGTAGCGGTTGTTCACTGGCTCGGTCCATGGAGTTGCGTAATACTCCTTGTCGGCAAGCATCTTTTTTACATTGTCATATGGCATATATGTAGCAACGGCGCGCTCTTTGTTCTCGGCGAACATTGTCTCGTCCTCCCAATATGGTGCGTTGATTTTTGGCTTCTCAACCTGTGTAAAGGTGAACCATGCGGCAGAATCGGCGGGGTTCTTCTCAACGAGCTTCATCTGTCCATCCTTGAGGGCGTACATTGTACCCTCTTTGCCGGCCGATGTGATGAGGTACACGCCCTGCTGCTTTTCAACCGGCTCAAAGTGGAACTTGGCGTTGTTCCATACACCGGCTGTTGCCGGCCACTGCAGCAGATAGTCAATGCTTGCATTGCCGCCACCGTCGTCAAAATTCGTGCCGTAGAAAGTATTCTCTACTGCGAAAGTGAAGAGGTCGATAGTTGTTATGTTCCAGTATTGTCCTCTGTTGTCCTTAACGGTGTCCTCGCTCACAATTCGTGCATTGTTCTCGCTTGAGTCGCCGTTACCGAGTACCTGACCCGGCTTTGTCACGGGGCAGATGTGGTATGTAAGGTCGCCGTCGAAGCCTGCAACCTCTGAAGCCTCAATCTTGAATTTTGCTGCACGCATCTTCTCTGCTCTCTCTTTCTTTATGAGGACAAGTGTGCCGCCCTTACCTTTTGCAGCTGCCAGGGTGGGGTTGTTTGCTGGAATGAGCATGCCGTTCTCGAATTTCCACAGCTGTGCTTCGTCCGAGCCGTTGTTCTCGCCACCCTCTACAATGTTGCCGTTGACACGCAGTGCATTGTTGGTTACCGGGTTGATGATGCGCCAACTGCCCGACAGCTCCGATAGTTTCCAGTAGATTGATGGGTCTTCCTTGTCATAGCTAAGGAAACCTGCTGTTTCGCCCATCTTCTCGGCAACGAGGTTCTCACTTTCTCCTGCGCCGTAGATG
>JAZRGF010000265.1:0-4140 GCA_045644005.1 Bacteroidaceae bacterium
TTTCTCATATTGGTATGTGGCTTGTGGTGAGCCAAGACAGCGTATGACGAGGGTCTGCGCTTTTCTTTTTTGTAGTTTGGCGCAACGGAGTCTAGAGTTAAGGAACTTATAACTATAAAAAAGGAATATTATGAAAAATGTCGTCTATTACTCTACGCTGTTCATTCTTTGGGTGGTCATTCATTTGCTTTTGTCGAGCGCGCTAATCCTAATTTTATCCATTGACGGGCCGTATGCATTGGCTATTGCTGCCGTGATGCCGGAGGTGTGGATACTCTCTATTGGACTTGCTATGTTCACAAGGAAAGCGATGGCAAAAAGAATACTGCATGAAGAGAAGAGATATTCCAAAGTTATATCCACAGTCTTGGTTGCATTGGGCAGTGTCATGATTATAGCCAACATTGTATTGTCTGCCATTCAGCAAAAGGCTATAGATGAAGCCATGCCCATACACACTCCTGCAGTTGTAGAAAACAAGACTTTTGCTGCAAACGACAATGTAGACAACAGCGAGAAATCGCGTTTGAAAAGAACGATATATGATTATAAAAAGGAACTTGATAAGGAGGTAGAAGAAACAATGAAAATTGTTCCACAATCAATTGATGATGTTGTAACACTAGAGAAGGTATCAAAATTGGAGTCGGTATACAGCTATAATTATCAGTTGAAAATTGACAAAGCAAATTTTGCACAAGATGATCTGAATGATATTATAAACGATTTTGGAGAAGATGTAAGAATTGGGATATACTACGAAGCGATATCTGTTTGTGGACTAGCCGAAATTGACCCAAACGAATTCTTCAAGGCGGCAAACATTAAATTCAAGTACTCATTTAGCGACATAAACAACAGCCATATTGGAACATACGAACTCGACTACAAAGAGTTGGCTAAAGAGTGAATAGGAAAAGCGCGTTAAATTTAGTTTTTCATAGACTTCACCCCCTCACATATGCCCTGACCTTTGATGGTCGGGGCGTTTTTGTATTGTCAAATTGTCAACAAATGCCGCAACAGGATGCCCCGCAAACACATTAGCTACAAAAATTCAACTTTTTCTATAAAAAAGTATGCAAAACTATTGTTTTTATTATTTTTTGCCATTACTTTCGCATCCGTAACAGACAAAAAGAGAGTTTTATGTATAACAACAGTTTGTATATCCTTAATAACCTAAACCTCGTGGTCTTGCGCAGATAACGGGAGAAAGGTTGTATGTATATATATATAGACTGTGTGAATATATAAAAGCCTTTCTCCTTACAAGGAGAGAGGCTTTTTAAATAATAAACCTTATATAACAATATGGCTTTTACAGAAAACGAGAGCACTACCTCACCAGGCAAGGAGTTGCCACGCATAAGCGGCGCCGAAGCTGTGATACGTTCATTGCTTGCCGAGGGAGTTGACACCATGTTCGGCTACCCGGGTGGTGCCATAATATCGGTATATGATGCGCTTTATGATTACCGCGACAAGCTGAACCATATTCTTGTACGCCAAGAGCAGTGTGCTGTACATGCAGCCGAGGGTTATGCCCGGGCAACAGGCCGCCCAGGTGTGTGCATGGTGACATCGGGTCCCGGCGCAACAAATACCGTGAGCGGACTGGCCGATGCCATGCTCGACTCTACTCCACTTGTACTCATCACAGGCCAGGTAGCTTCGTCGACATTGGGAACCGATGCTTTCCAGGAGATCAACTTCATTGAGATTACCAACTCAATAACAAAGTGGAATTGCCAGGTGAAGCGTGCCGAGGATATCCCCGAGGCTATTGCACGTGCTTTCTACGTTGCATCGACAGGACGTCCCGGCCCGGTGGTGGTTGACATTACAAAGGATGCGCAGACCGGAATGCTTGACTTTGAATATAACCCCACGAAGTTCATACGCAGCTACATGCCCGACAACGACATTGACGACAATCAGATTCAGGAAGCAGCCCGTCTCATAAACTTCGCACGCAAGCCTTTAGCACTCATTGGCCAGGGAGTTATTCTTGGCCATGCCGAGAAGGAGTTGCTTGAGTTCCTTGAGAAGAGCGGTGTTCCCGCAACAAGCACGCTGCTTGGAATGTCGGCCATGCCATCGGACCACCCGCAGTTCGTTGGCATGATGGGTATGCACGGCAACTATGGTCCCAACATAAAGAACCGCGACTGCGACCTGTTGATTGCCATTGGCATGCGCTTTGATGAGCGTGCAACGGGCAAGCCATCGAATTTTGGCATCAACGCCAAGATTATACACATGGAGATTGACCCCGCCGAGGTAAACAAACTGATATTTGCCGATGTTGCCGTTATGGGCGACGTGAAGAAGACGCTGCCGTTGCTTACAGAGAAAATCACGAAACACGACCACAGCGCATGGATTGACGAGTTCCGCGTGTGTGCGAAGATTGAACGCGAGGATGTGATTGAGCCAGCCATTGAGCGCCGTGGCGAGCGGCTGCGCATGGGCGAGGTTGTAGATGCCGTGTCGCTGCAGTTCAATGATGCCATCATTGTGACCGACGTTGGACAGCAGCAGATGTTCGCATCGCGCTACTTCCGCTTCAAACAGTCGCGCAGCATAATCACATCGGGTGGTCTTGGTACAATGGGCTACGGACTACCGGCTGCAATAGGCGCAAAGATTGGAATGCCCGACAGGGAGGTGTGCCTTTTCGTTGGCGACGGCGGCCTGCAGATGACATCGCAGGAGCTTGGTACAATGTACCAGTCACAGGTGGGTGTGAAGATAGTGCTCATGAACAACGGTTATCTTGGAATGGTGCGACAGTGGCAGGAGCTGTTCTATGACCGCCGCTACTCTTTCACCGAGCTAGTAAACCCCGACTTTGAATTGCTGGCAAAAGCCAACCACATTGCATACCGCCTTGTAGAGAAGCACGAGGAGCTTGACGATGCAGTAAGGGAGATGCGCGAGGCAAAAGGAGCATTCCTGTTGGAAGTGAGAGTGCAGAAAGAGGAGAACGTATTTCCCATGGTGCCCGCAGGACAGCCATTGGAAAATATCCGATTGGAATAAAAAAAGATAAGTTTTTCTGTCATCCCGACAGAACAGAGCGACGAGGGATCTCTACTGTTTGCCAAGAGATTTCTCACATCCGTTCGAAATGACAAATAAGATATTACACAAAACAGAATTCATTTTAAATGGCAAAGATGTTTTTTGTTGAGTAAACTTAGAACCAAGATGAACAAAGATTTTATAATAACCGTATTTTCAGAGAACAAGGTTGGTCTGTTGAGCCAGATTACAACTGTGTTCACACACCGCAACGTGAACATCGAATCGTTGACAGTGTCGGAGTCGGCAATAGAGGGCGTGCACAAATACACTATCCTTGTACACAACGATGAGGAGAAGGTTGCCAACCTTGTGAAACAGATTGAGAAGAAGGTGGATGTGCTGAAGGCATTCTGCTACACCCCATCGGAGGTTGTTATGCAGCAGATCGCGCTCTACAAGGTAAAGCGCGGCCGCAACGTCGAGGAGCTTGTGCGACGCCACAATGTCAGAATCCTGGACATCCACGACGACTATATTGTACTGGAGAAGACCGGTCACAAGGAGGAGATTGACGAGCTATACCAGATGCTCTCGCCCTATGGACTCTACCAATTCGTATGTTCGGGAGTTGTGGCAATCATCAAATCGCGCACCGAGCTGATGAACGAGTACATGCAGCATGTAGAGGAGCAAAGGAAAAAGGCAATGATGTAAATACAAGCAACCCCTCAGTCCTTTGGACAGCTCCCCTAAAACAGGGAAGCAATAACTTAGAATCAAGAAATTACAACCATCAGTGTCATCCCGGACCTTGCGTGAGGGATCTCTAAAAAACATTTGAGATATCTCACATACTGTTAGTTCGCTATGGCTCATCGAAAATATCTTTTGATATTTTTATTAAGGAATGGTGGATATGAAACTTAAATTAAGAAAAATAACAAAACAATAACTTAAAAAAATAATTAGAATTATGGCACAGATGAATTTTGGCGGCGTGGTTGAGAACGTAGTGACACGCGAGGAATATCCATTGGCTAAGGCTTTGGAGACATTGAAGGACGAGACTATTGCAGTCATTGGTTATGGTGTACAGGGCCCCGGCCAGTC
>JAZRGF010000266.1:0-7008 GCA_045644005.1 Bacteroidaceae bacterium
CGCCAATAGCCACAAAGGTTGAGAACCACATGGCTTGTGTCACGTTTATGCGTGCCGCCTTCACATTATTCTGCGAGAGATGGATTGACGCCACCACCGATGCACCCATTCCCACCATCAGCGCAAAACCCGTGAGTACAAGGAATATCGGATAGCAGATGTTAATGGCAGCAATTCCGTTGCTGCCCACTCCGTGACCCACAAAAATACCGTCGACCACCGTCAACAACGACCAACTCACCATTCCCAACAATGTGGGTATGAACATTTTTGTAAAAAGTTTTGAAATATTGGTTGTGCCAAAATCTATATCGTCCCTGCCTGCCATAATTGTTATTTTCGCTATTTACCGCAAAAATAACAATTGAAACTGAAAACTGAAAGCTGAAAGGTGAAAACTTGTACAAACGAGAGGGTTGAAGCCTGCTCACACACGCAACGACAACGCGGACGAGCGTTGTTTGCGACGACTGAACCTTTAGGTTTACAAAGGAGTGCGACATAGTCGCCTCAAAGCCGAGTTTAAAGCACACGACAGTGTGGTTAAAGGTAGAAGCGTGTGATTGTCACCAACACGTAGTTTTCCGTTCTTCGCTTTCACTTTTCAGCTTACTAAGCTGGTAAGCATCGCGCGCATCACCGTTTGCCAAATAAATTACTCCACAACGCTCAAAACCATATTTTTGCAGAATGTGGTGCATTATCACATTGTCGCGATGCGTGTCAATGCGCACCGTTCCTGCACGTTCAAAAGCCCAATTGAACATATGCCGCGCATAACCCTTACCCGGCCGTGCAACCGCAATACGATGTATTACGTGATATGGTTCATCATTCAACCACATACCACCCTCAATATATGAATATGTCGGGTCCGGCCCCGGAATAAAAGCCATAGTAGCCTCAATCTCCCCATCGGCGCCATCAGTTGCCACATAGCACACGCCCTGCTCAATATCGCGGCGCACCACCTCTACCGACGGATACCCCACACCCCACTGGTGCAAGTTACCGCTTGCACGCATAATAGACTTTGCGCTCTCAAAGAGGCGCATCAATGCAGGAATATCATCGTGGGTTGCTTTGCGGATTTTCATAATAATTCTTTTGTCATTTTTAATCGAAAGGAGAAATCTCAGTAATCACATAGCATGCGACCATCCACTCTGTGTGCTTAAACCTCGGCTTTAAACATACACCTTTCACCTTTCCATTTTCACTTTTCGCCTTTACTCCAGGCTGTACTCTTCCTTCTCCTCCTCGCTCAACGACCAGTCGTGCTCGGGGTCTTTATTGTATTTGTCCAAAAGTTCCTGCAAAGGAGGGAATGGCCACACACGGGCTGTGCTATCTTTGGATGCAGTAACAATATATTTCCCACCGGGACCAAAGACTGCGGAGTTAACAACATGACTATGCTGCAACGGTTCTGTTACAGGCTTACCACTCATTACATCCCATACACGGGCTGTATTATCATTTGATGCAGTAAGTATATATTTCCCATCATGGCTGAATACGGCAGAATTAACAGGATAGAGATGTTTCAACGCTGTCACAGGCTTACCGTTCATTACATCCCACATACAGGCAGTACAGTCATTTGATGCAGTAACAATATATTTCCCATCGGGACCAAAGACTGCGGAGTTAACAACATGACTATGCTGCAACGGTTCTGTTACAGGCTTACCACTCATTACATCCCATACACGAACGGTTTTATCAGAAGATGCTGTAACAATATATTTGCCATCGGGACTAAATATAGCTGATAAAACGATACCATTATGTCGCAACGGCCCTGTCACAGGTTTACCACTCATCATATCCCACACACGGGCGGTGCCATCAATAGATGCGGTAAGAATAAATCTTACATCGGAAGTAAAAAATACTGAAGTTACCCATCTATCATGTATCATAGTTTCGGCTACAGGCTTACCAGTCATTACATCCCAAACACGGGCAGTTTTATCATTGGATGTTGTAACTACGTATTTGCCATCAGGGCTGATAACGGCAAAATCCGTATACTTAAATTGTTCTGTTACGAGTTTACCATTAATTGCATCCCAAACACGAACCGTTTTATCATTAGATGTTGTAACTACATATTTTCCATCGTGGCTTAATACGGCAGAATTGACCTTACTATTATGTCGCAGCACTTTTGTCACGGGCATACCGCTCAGCACATCCCATACACGGGAGGATTTATCATACGATGCTGTAACAATACATCTTCCATCGGGACTAAAAACTGCAGATTTAACAACATTACCATGTCGCAACGGTTCTGTCACAGGCTTACCACTAATCACATCCCAAACACGGGCAGTTTTATCATCGGATGCTGTAACAACGTACTTTTCATCGGGGCTGAATACGGCAGAATTGACAGTACTGTTATGTCGCAACGGCTCCGTCACAGGATTGCCGGTAATTGCATCCCATACACGAGCGGTACAGTCATTTGATGCAGTAACGATATATTTTCCATTAAGACTGAAAACAGCTGAATAAACGGCATCATCATGTTGCAACGGCTCCGTCACAGGATTGCCGGTAATTGCATCCCATATACGAGCGGTACAGTCATTTGATGCAGTAACGATATATTTTCCATCGGGACTAAATACGGCAGATTTAACAGGGTAAATGTGTCGCAACGGCTCCGTCACAGGATTGCCGGTAATAGCATCCCATACACGGGCTGTACAGTCATTTGATGCAGTAACAAAGTATTTCCCATCGGGACTGAACACAGCATAAGTAACTCCTCCATCATGTCGCAAAATCATCCTGCAATATGCATTGTCTTTTTCAGGACTACTACAACTCCTCAAAAAAGCCTCAGCCTCTGCTGCATATGGTCTATCAGGGTTCCCCAAATCCTTTGGCAAGGCATAGAGTGCCATGCGCAAAGCTTTTGTGATATTACCTTTGCCGAACTCTTTTTTGGCCTCACTTACAAGGTATTTAGATTGTGAAATCAGCAACTTATTTTGCCTCTCTTCCAATTCATTGTTTACACCTTTTAGCCAAGCAATAAAAACAAAAGATAAAACTATCAGCAACGCTGCAATCACTCCCCACCCAATGCGTTTTCTTCTCTGTTCACGATTATAGCGCTGCCAAAGGGTGTCAAAACCCAGTCCGAACATACGTGCCACCACTTTCACTGCGGCAGCATCGCGCCCCATTTCGTTGATATTTATTCCAAGCAATTCATTCTCGCCACTTAGAGCGCGCAATGCAGGCGAGTAACATTCTGTCTGATGGTCATTTGAAAAGGGTACACCGTCTATTATATAAGGAATTATATACTCCTCGCGTCCTTGCTTGACAAAAGTCTCAATCTCTTTATTGACCCAAGGAGAAACCGCCGATTTTGGTGAGCAGATGACAATCAGATATTTTGAATTGCTCAATGCAGTTTCAATCTCCTTTGCAAGAAAACCACCGGAGAGTTCAAGTGAATCGCGAAATATCGGACGCACAGTCTTGGGAAGGGTGCTATTCACCTTCCTTAACTTCGCCGGCAAATGATATGCCTCCAACTTACGACGCAGCCACTCGGCCTGTTTCTCATCCTCGCGCTTGTAACTTATGAATGCAAAATACTTTTTGTCCATTACGGTTTTCTTTTACTATTTGGCGAAAATAGTAAAAAAATGCAAAACGGGCAACAGCTTATTAGTTAACACAGTTTTTCACCACATGAATTTAAAAAACTTTTCAATGGAAAAATAACGTTCTATTGAAAGAATTTTCAACACTTTCGCATAAACACGTTTTTTTGCAGCCTCCCTTGCCGCCTCGTTCTCACGTTGCACACTACGCAGCTGGCGCAAAGATGTCATCATGCACAGTCTTTTCATTTCACTTTTCATCACCGTCGCCCTCCTCAAAAAATATCTTTGCAAAGCGCCTCACCATCCTGTCAACGAACAGACGCTCACGCTGTGCATACACGACCCATGCCGTGAACAACAACAGTGCTGCAACAGCAACAATGGCAAGCGGCAGGCCAAGCAACGGCAACAGCCATATTACTGCAGCCACCAACAGCGCAAGGTATGCCACAAACAGGAGCATGGAGAGTACAAACACGCATATGACATCACCAAACAGTAACGACAGGCTCTCCACCAGGCGCAATTTGCAACCGTCCATGCTCCTTTTCACATACTCAAGAGCATCCTTTGACAAATTCTCAATATCGGCTCCCAATCCCATAGACGCTACTCTTCAATCACAATCTTCTCCTCGACCTTGCAGTCGCATCCATCCTTGCCGCAGCAACCGGCATTCTCAAAATGTCGTGTCATGTCGCCGAGTTTCTCCTTGATATCGGGTCGCATATCCTCGCCCTTTTTTGGGGCAAACATCTTCATCACCAGGCCAACGGCCAGCATGCCACCGGTAAAGGCCAAAAAATTACAGACTTTCATAAAAACAATATTTAGCGTTTGACACTCGCAGGTTCCAAAAGGAGGGCTCTGCCTTATACCGGCAAGCGGGAATTGACATGCCCGAACAAAAAACATAGGTCACTTTCTTGCTGTTTTATCCCAAAAGCACTACCTTTGGTTTTCCTGTAACTGATAAACAACTGCGACATGAAAAAGTGCACTGCAATTATATTTTATTCAGCATTATTTCTTCTTTTTTCCTGTACGGGAAAGGAGAGGAGGAGTGACAGCCCAATACCCTCCCCGGGCATTGGACAGGAAAGCGTTGCAATGAGCATAAAAGACACCATAAATATACACGAGGAATACAGCTATGCATACGCGCACGAAGACGCGCCGTCATTAACAGTTGACATGTCCCTGCCCGTTGTTGAGCTGGAGGATGCTGCAGCAACTGCAAGAATCGACAGTACACTAGCCTTGACCCTCTTTGACGAATATACAACTCTGAAGGATGCATGCGACATATTTGTCGACAGCCGCAAAAAGGATTTCGATGACATGCACGACGAGTATATCAACTCCGTCGGCAACGACACACCGGCATTCTTTTTCAGCCTTTATGACATTATAGTAGGAACAGTGCAAGTTGGCTACAAGGATTGCATCACCTACATAGTTACACACGAGGAGTACAACGGTGGAGCGCATCCAAACACCTATATCAACATCACCAATTTCGACCCTGCAAACGGCAGCGAGATAACCCTTGACAACATATTCAAAGAGGGTTATGAAGAGCCGCTGACTGTAATACTGACAAACACTCTGATGGCAAAAGCAAAAGCAACCACCATCGACGAACTGCACAACAAGGGCTTTCTCTTTTTCGACACCGAGATGTTTGTCTCAAACAATTTCATTCCAGGGAATGACAGCATAACATTCCTCTACAACAGATATGAGATTGCCCCATACGCCGCAGGCGAGATATTATTGACAATTGATTACACAACACTAAAAGAGATAATGAAATAATGGAAAACATAACAAAGTATTTCCCGAACCTCAGCGACAGGCAAAAGGAGCAGTTCGCTGCGCTCTACGACCTATACTACGACTGGAACAGCAAGATAAATGTAATCTCACGAAAGGATATTGAGAACCTCTATCTGCACCACGTACTCCACTCCCTGGCAATAGCAAAGTACATCACCTTCAAGCCCGGAACAAAAATCATGGACATGGGCTGCGGCGGAGGCTTCCCCGGAATTCCGCTTGCAATAATGTTCCCCGATGTAGAGTTCCACCTTGTAGACAGCATTGGCAAGAAGGTGCGCGTTGCCGGCGAGATTGCACAGGCTATAGGGCTTGAGAATGTACGCACAAGCCACAGCCGTGCCGAGGAGATTAAGGACAAGTACAATTTTGTGGTGAGCCGCGCTGTGATGCAGCTGCCCGACCTTGTAAAGATTTGCCGCAAGAACATATCGAACGAGCAGTTCAATGCCTTGCCAAACGGAATAATCTGCCTCAAAGGCGGTGACATGACAGCCGAGACACAACAGTTCAAGAACAGCCGCGAGATAATTGACATCAGCACCTATTTTAGCGAAGAGTATTTTAAGGACAAAAAAGTTGTCTCCGTACAGTTGTAAATGTACTAAAAAGCGAACTTCTGCGTTATGCTTGTCCTTTAAATCCTCATTTACTTCAAGTAAACTTCGGTTTAAAGCAACTGCGCAAGCCTTGAATTTCATCTTTTTATTCCCTTTACGCAAATAGCGAAAATTTCTACTACACTAAACAACATCATGCAACTCAAGAAATTCATAGTAAACCCGATACATGTAAATTGTTATCTTCTTTGGGATGACACCAAGGAGGCTGTGCTCATTGACTGTGGAGCGTGGTTCCCACAGGAACGTGAACAGATAAGACAATTCATTAAGGATAACGGCCTGACACTTAAGCACCACCTCAACACCCATCTGCACTTTGACCACATATTCGGCAATGCATTCGTCGAGGAGACCTTCGGTATAAAGACCTGTGCCAACGGTGCCGACTGGCCTTGGGCCGAGAACATCAAGGAGCGCGTTGCCCGCTTTGGAATGAGATATGACGAGACGGTGCCATCCCTTGGGCGGGTGCTTAATGATGGCGATGAAATCCTCTTCGGCAACAGCCGCATTGTAGCCATAGCCGTTCCCGGACACTCCCCCGGCAGCCTGGCCTACCATGTACCCGAAGCAAAGATGCTCTTCAGCGGCGATGCACTGTTCCGTGGCAGCATAGGCCGCACCGATTTCCCCGACAGCAATCACCGCGCCCTGATATACGCAATACGCGAAAAACTGCTCACACTGCCGGGTGACACGGTTGTCTATCCCGGCCATGACCGCGAGACAACAATAGAGTTCGAGAAAATGAGCAATATGTATTTAAGATAACGTGAGTTCGATATAAGCCAAATCAAATCGCGAACCTGTCATCCCGACAGAGCGTAGCGACGAGGGATCTCTGAATCCGCGTATAATGAGATTCCTCACACAAGGTTCGGAATGACAAAATACGCTAAATTTTAGTA